>CAMLYN010000079.1 GCA_946491675.1 uncultured Mycoplasmatota bacterium
TATATGTCGCAATTAACTCACCTACTATCTATGTAATATTATACAATATTTTCTTCTAAAAGAAAAGATAATTATTCAATTATTTCAAAATTGTTCCCATAATCTAAATAAAGGATGCCATTTTTATCAGGTAAACTTTCTTTAATTGAAATATATTTATTTAATTTATAAAAGGTACTGATATTAACATAAACATAATTCCCATCACTCATTGTTAAGAAAAAACGATTATCATCAACATCATTAGGATCAAATTGAATTTCAGAAATTTTATTTAAAATTGAGACATCTAAATTACCCATTTCCTTAATAAATTCATCATAATATGTATCTGTAATGTAATTTAAAACAGTTGGAACTGCATACTTTTTATCGATCCTTGTCCCATCTAAAAGAACTGTTTGATTATTATGATTATAATAAAACAAAGGTCGATTTTCTTCAACTTCAATATAAACTTGCGTTAAAAATTTTTTAGTTACTTTAACATCTTTAATTAAATCGTTAGCTTTTAATCTTTCTTCGATTTGATCACTTGAATTAGCTAAACTTTTAGGATAATCACCAATTAAAGCTAATTCAATTATTTCTTGATCGGTCAAATAATCATTATTTTTTATTATTATATTTGTTATTCTTAAGTTAAATAAAAAAGTAAAAAAGCCAATTATGATTAATACAAAAATCAAGAAAATTAAAATTCGATCATATCTTATTTTTCTTTTTTTAGACTTTTGCTTTTCTTTTTTAGATGTGGTTTTTTTATTGTTTTTTTTACTTTTCATAATTACCTCTAATCTACGAATTCTTGCTCGACAATTAAATCAATATTGTATTTTTCTTTTACTTTTTCTTTAATCTCTTTAATTAAATTTCTAACATCACTAGCACTTGCATTATTTTTATTAATAATAAAATTAGCGTGTTTCTCACTTACATAAGCGCCACCTATGTTTTTGCCTTTATATCCTAATTCTTCAATCAATCTTCCAGCAAAATCATTTTCTGGATTTCTAAAAACGCTACCAGCTGATGGATACTCTAAAGGTTGAGTTAGTAATCTTCTTTGTTTTCGATCTGCAATGATCTCCATAATTGTCTCAGCATCACCATGTTTTAAAACTAGCTTTGCTTCTAAACAAATATAATCAGGATGTTTTTGTAAGAAGCTAGTACGATAGTGGAAATCTAAATCTTTGTTATATAATGTTATAACTTGATATTCAGGCGTTAATACTCTAACTTCACTTACAATATATCCCATATCTGATTTATAAGCTCCAGCATTCATAAAAACAGCTCCGCCAATTGTTCCTGGAATACCTGATGCAAATTCTAATCCGGCTAATCCTAATCTAGCTGCTTTCATACTTAATTTAACTAAATTATAGCCAGCACCAACAGTAATAATTGTTTCATTAATTTCTAATTTGTTAAATTCATTTAACTTAATTAAAACGCCTTCATATAAATTATCACTAAAAATCAAATTAGAGCCATTGCCCAATACTTTATGTTTAATATTGTTTTCATTTAAATATTTTAACAGTTTAATTAAGTTATTAATATCAGTAGGATAAACTATTGCTAAAGCATTTCCTCCTACTTTATAAGTGGTGTAATCGCTCATTTTAGGATTACTAATAACTTTCCCTACTTTTAACTTTTTTAAATTTTCAATCATTTTTTTACTTCCTATCTATTAACTTTTTTATATTATCGTAAATTATTGTTGCACTATTATTAACTTGTAACTTAGCTAAGTTTTTTTTCATATTTTCTAATTTAGAATGATCTTTAAGTAAATTATCAATTGTTCTTACGATAATATCCCCTTTTAAATCCTTTTCTTCAATCATTAAAGCGGAATCATTTTTAACTAAATCTAGAGCATTTTTATATTGATGATTATTAGTAACATACGGGCTAGGGATAATGATACTAGGAATTTTTAGAGCTATTATTTCACTTAAGGTACTTGCCCCTGCTCTAGTTACCATAATATCAGTTTTTTTCATAACTCTAGTTATCTTATCAACGTAAGGAACAACTTTGACATTTTTTGGAAAATTAATTTGTTTAATTTTATCATAGTCTCCCTTACCTGTGACATATAAAATTTCATATTCTTTATTATTGAATAAAGACATTGTTTTAGTTAAAAAATCATTTACTTTACTAGCTCCTAAAGAGCCCATTACAAATAAAATTAATTTTTTATCATTATTTAAATTAAATTCTTTTTTATCGCATGGGGTAACATTTAAAGCATCCTCACTACAAGGATTACCAGTTAAAATGACTTTTTCTTTTGGAAAATATTGTTTACTTGAAGGAAAAGAAATACCAATCATATCGACATAGTTACTTAAATAAGTATTGGCTTTACCAGGAACTGAATTTTGTTCATGGATAAACGTTTTATAACCTAATTTTTTGGCAGCTTTTATAACAGGAACTGTCACATAACCGCCAACGCCAATAACAATATCAGGGTTGAAATCCTTAATTATTTTTTGACAAGTTTTATTTGCTTTAACTAAAGCACTAACGGTTTTAAAATTTTTAAATAATTGTTTTCGATTAAAACCATATATTTCAATTTGCTTAAATGGTATTCCATATTTTGGAACAATATCTTTTTCCATTCGATCGTGAGTTCCAATATATAAAAATTCACTATTAGGTTCTTTTTGCTTAATTTTATTAATAATAGCTAAAGCAGGATAAATATGTCCCCCTGTCCCTCCTGCACTTATTATAACTCTCATAATCCACATCCTTATTATTGATTATACCATAATTATATGTTTTTTTAAAGAATTAAATGTAACATATCTAGACAATTAAATTATTTAATTTTGAAAATTTGACAAATAATTTAATTTAAAATATAATATTGGCGAATTAGGGGGAATTAAAATGTTTGGAAGTGTTCCAATTTTTGGAAATAGCGAAAATAAACTTGATAGTAAGGGAAGAATTTTTATTCCAAGCTTTTCAAATGTAGAAGAAAATGACCAATTGGTTATTCAGAAAGGAAATGGGAATTTTTATATTATCGTCAATTGTTCAAAAATTGATGAAGAAATTAAAAAACTAAAAGCAAGTGGTAAAAATGATAAAATCGATATTTTAACTAGTTCAATTGTCGCTTTAGTTAAAGTTGATAAGCAAAAAAGAATAACATTTAAACCCGATGAGGATTTTGCTATTGATCGTAAAGTATTTATTCATGGCAATTATGATAGTTTACAAATATTTCCTTCAAGGAAACATTATGAACAATATATCACTACGCTTAAAAAGAGTCGTTAAACTCTTTTTTTAATATGTTTTTATAACATCGACAATATTGTCTTTTTTTATTTTTCTAGTAGCAATTAAGAAAGATAAATAATTAATAATAATTACTCCCAAAATACAAATCAATAATGGAGGAATAAAAATATTTAAAGGAACATCAAGTAAACTATTAAAAGTTGTCTTGTTAATCATCGTAATTCTTATAAATATTACAGCTATAAGTATAAATATTAATAAGCCAAATAAGAGTGATTTTAAACTTAGCATTAAGCTTTCATAAAAAATCATTTTGTTAAATTGTTTGTTAGATAATCCTAAACTTTTTAAAACAGCAAATTCTCTTCTTCTTAAATTTAGATTTGCACTTATTGTTCCAATAATACTAATTACAGTTATAAATACGATTAATCCTAAAGTCATATAAATAACTAATTTAACACAATTAATAGTAACAATATCGTTATGCATTGTAACAAAACTATTATAATAATATGTATTAGGATAGTCATCGATAATTGTTTGAATTTCTTTATCAAACTCTAAATAATTTTCACTTGCAATATATAAATCAATATAATCCATATTCATATCTTTCATTTCCAAAATTAAAGTTGGTATCATATTATAAGTAAAATTATCTCCAAATTTACTTAAATTACCATAATCTTCAATAACATTAGCTTGATATTCAGCTACATAATTATTATCTATATCATATAGTTTTAAATTAATCACTTCATCTTCAAAGAATGATTCATTCATTAATTTATCATCTTGATTAATAATATTGCCTACTATCATTGGATTATCATTAGTAATATTAAAATGTTCTTTTAAACTTTGATAACTTTTAGAATCGATATAAGAAACACTTAAGTGATTATTGCTGAGGTTATAAACTTGACTATCTGTTTCAAATAAATAAAATTCGCCATCCGTATAAACATAATCATCAACACTAGATAAACTAGTAATTTGATCTATTATATGATAATCCTCTTTTAAAACTTGTAACTTAATATATTTTTCGTATGGGGAAATTTCAATAAAATGTAACAATAAAGTTAGTAGACAAGAAGTGGTTAAAAACAAAATTATTCCAATAACAATAGAAATAGTAGTTATTCGATATTTAGAGCGATCCCTAGTTACACTTTTAGCCGATATTAATCCTGTAATACCAAATAATTTTTTAACTATCTTTTTTTCTTTTTTATATTTAAATTTTTTAGTTTGCCTAACTTCTTCAATTATATTAATCGAACTTGCTACTCTTGCAACTGAAAATGTTGCGAATAAAGTACTAATTATAATAAATACCAAAGAAACAATAATAAAAAGTGGATATACTTCTAAAGTATAAATATGAGAGGCAATACCTAATAATAGATTATTAACAATTAATAATACTAGATAAACAAAACCTAAACTTAGTAAAAAGCCTAAAGGAATAGCAATAGCTAAAATGATTAATGCTTCTAAAAATACTGAAAATAATATTTGTTTAGGACTTGCCCCAATACTTTTATACATGGCATAACTTTTTTTCTTTTCGTTAACTGATATCGAAAAAGCATTATAAATGATGAAAAATATAATAAAAGCTAAAATTAAACAAAGGAACATCGTAAGTAAAAAATAAATAGCAGTCGCATTATCACTTGGACTAATACTGGCAGGATCGCTTCCTGCATAATGGTATAGTACTGGACTATTTAAATAAATTTGAGAACTATTAAAGTCACTGGCAATATCTCTTAAGTTATTATAAATATTTTTATATGATTTTAAATAAACAAAATATAAAGAATTGTTATTTGTTTCTTCTTCTTTAGTAAAAATTAAGTTAGTTAAATTTAAATTATATAAAAAATTGTTAGTATAAATCCCTACTACTTGATAATCTTGGCCATCGATATTAAAATTATCCCCTATTTTTAAGTCATATCTACTCGATGTTTCATTATTGATAATTATTTCCTTATTATTAGTTGGCATCTTGCCTTTTAAATTAATGTCTAAATTAAAATCGTCACTAATACTATATAAATTATCTTTTATTTGAAAAATATAAAAATATTTTAAAACTCTTTCATCATTTAATATATCTTTTTCACTAATACTTGTATTATAGATAATAGCATGATAATCACCATATAAATCAATAGTACTATTAATTTGATTTTGTCTAATTGTCGAAACAGCTAAACCAACGGAAAATAATAAAATACAAGATAGTAAAACACTAATAAAACATAAAATAAAATTCTTCTTATTTTTAAATAAATTTTTTATTGTTAAT
>CAMLYN010000080.1 GCA_946491675.1 uncultured Mycoplasmatota bacterium
TGAAAGTTTAGGAGATAGATTAACTAGTGTAGTAAATAAAATAAAAGGATATGGAAAAATAACGGAAGAGAATATTAGTGATATAACAAGAGAATTAAGATTAGCTTTATTAGAAGCTGATGTTAATTATCAAGTTGTTAAAGAATTTATCAATAATGTTAAAGAGAAAGCTTTGGGAGAAGAAGTTAGTAATAGTTTAAAACCTAGTGAATTATTTATCAAAATAGTTAAAGATGAATTAGTTGAATTATTAGGTGGCGAAAAAAAAGATTTGGTTACTAATAAATCTTTAAATATTTTAATGTTGGTTGGTTTACAAGGAAGTGGTAAAACAACTACTATTGGTAAATTAAGTTTATTATTAAGAAAAAAATATAATAAAAAGCCTTTATTAGTAGCTTGTGATGTATACCGACCAGCTGCTATTGATCAATTAAAACAAATTGGTAGAGAATTAAATATTGAAGTTTATGAAGAAGGTAAAAAAGATCCTAGAGAAATAGTTACTAATGCTATTAAATATGCTAAAGAAAATAATTTTAATTATATTTTAATCGATACCGCTGGTAGATTACATATTGATGAAGAATTAATGAATGAACTAAATGATATTAAAAATATTGTTAATCCTGATGAAATATTGTTAGTAGTTGATAGTATGACTGGACAAGATGCAATTAATGTCATAACAGGATTCAATGAAAAATTAGATTTAACAGGAGCAATTTTAACTAAATTGGATGGCGATACTAAAGGTGGGGTTGCTTTATCAGTAAGACATTTAACTAATGTACCAATTAAATTTGTTGGTACTTCTGAAAAAATGGATGGACTAGAAGAATTTTATCCAGAACGAATGGCTACTAGAATACTAGATATGGGAGATATCATGAGTATGATTGAAAAAGCCGAAGATATTATGGATGATGAAGCAATTAATGCGGCTAAAAAAATGCAAAAAGGAAAATTTGATTTAGAAGATTTTTTAGTTCAATTAAAGCAAATAAAAAAGTTAGGACCATTAGAAAATATTATTAAAATGTTACCAGGAGCTAAAAAAATGGGATTAAATAATGTTCAAATAAATCCTAAAGACATGGCTCATATTGAAGCAATTATTTTATCGATGACACCTTATGAAAGAAGGCATCCTGATGTATTAAAAAATAGTCGTAAACAAAGAATTGCTAAAGGTAGTGGTAGAAGTGTGGAAGAAGTAAATAGATTATTAAAACAGTTTGAACAAATGAAATTAATGATGAAACAATTTAATAGTGGTAAGTTTAAAATGCCATTTTAATATAAAATCAAAGAATTAATATTTTTTGATTTTTTTCATCAAAAGATGGTTGACAATTATTTTTTAATATCATATAATGTATAGCGTGCTATATAATTTATTTCCATAATTTGGGGTGATAATATGAATAGGGAAATAGGATTTTATTTAAAAAAAATCTTTCAAACGATGGAAAAAAGTTTAAATAAAGATTTAGAGAATATTGACTTAACTAGTATGCAAGCCCATGTTTTAATTTATTTATATAAGAATAGAAATAACATTATAAATCAAAGAGATATTGAAAGAAAATTTTCTCTTACTAATCCAACAGTTAACGGAATATTAAATCGGTTAGAAAATAAAGGTTTTATTAAAAGAGTAATTAGTGTTAATGATGCAAGAAATAAAGAAATAAAAATAACTGATAAAAGTATCTCTTTAATAACTAAAATGAAGAAAAGTGCTAAAAATATGGAAAATAAAATGGTAGCAGGTATTGAAAAAGATGAGTTAGATATATTTTATAAAGTAATCAAAAAAATATCTAATAATGTACAAGGAGGAAATTAATGAAACATGTATTAAAAATCTTAAAGAAGTATAGTCTATATATATTATTAATTTTTATTTTACTATTTATGCAAGCTAATTGTGATTTAACATTACCAGAATATACTTCTGATATTGTTAATATTGGTATTCAACAAAGTGGAATTGAATCACCAGTACCAGAAGTTATAACAGAAGAAGAGTATAATAAATTATTATTATTTATGGATAGTGAAAGTAAAGAGAAAGTAAATAATAGTTATACTTTAATTACTAAAGATAATAGTGAATATTTAAGTGAATATCCATTATTAAGTGAAGAAAATCTTTACATTTTAAAAGATACTGAAAATGATTTAAGAAATATTATAACTTTACCAATGATTATGGTATATAGTACTTCACAAGATAATTTTGATCCAAATAGTTTAGGTATGAATATACCTGAAGGAATGAGTATATATGATGTTTTAAATAATATGGACGAACAACAACATGATGAATTTATTGATAAAATAAGTGAAAATTATTCTGAAGATACAGTTAGTTTATTAGAACAAACAGCAATTGTTTATTTAAAAAATGAATACACTAAAATTGGTTTAGATGTTGAAGGAATGCAAATTGGTTATATTGCAACAACTGGGTTAAAAATGTTAGGCTTAGCTTTACTTTCAATGGTTTTAACAATAATTACTGTTTTC
The DNA here is from genome assembly GCA_946491675.1 of uncultured Mycoplasmatota bacterium. The sequence continues at coordinate 2,536 of CAMLYN010000080.1, forward strand.
TTATCAAGTCGAGTTGCAGCATTTTTCAGTCGTGATTTAAGAAGTAAAGTTGTTAATAAAGTAATGACTTATTCTAATACAGAATTTGAAAGTTTTTCCACAGCTTCTTTAATTACAAGAAGTACGAACGATATTCAACAAATTCAAATGTTGATTGTTATGCTACTTAGAATTGTTTTCTTTGCTCCAATTATGGGAATTGGTGCGTTAGCTAAAGTAAGTGGTAATGATATGAGTTGGATTATTGCTTTAGCAGTTGTAACAATTATTGGCTTTGTTATTGTTTTATTTGGTTTAGCAATGCCTAAATTTAATAAAGTTCAAAAGTTAATTGATAAAGTAAATTTAGTGTCAAGAGAAATTTTATCGGGAATTCCAGTTATTAGGGCTTTTGGAACAGAAAAACATGAAGAAAAAAGATTTGATGAAGCAAATAAAGATTTAACTAAAGTAAATTTATTTGTTAATCGCGTTATGACAATTATGATGCCTTCAATGATGTTTATTATGAATGGTGTAAGTATTTTAATTGTTTGGGTTGGAGCAAGTAAAATTGATGCTGGAACAATTCAAGTAGGTACATTAATGGCTTTCATTACTTATACAATGCAAATAATTATGTCTTTCTTAATGATTTCAATGGTATCAATTATGGTGCCAAGAGCTTTTGTTTCTTTAAAGAGAATCGGAGAAGTATTAGATAAAGATACATCGATCAAACAAATTGATAAGCCTTTGAAATTTAATGATCAATTGAAAGGTGTTGTTGAGTTTAAAGATGTTTATTTTAGATATCCAGATGCGGAAGAAGACGTATTACAAAACATTAGTTTTAAAGCTAATCCAGGAACAACAACTGCTTTTATTGGTTCGACAGGATCTGGTAAATCAACTTTAATTAATTTAATTCCAAGATTTTTTGATGTGACCGGTGGTAAAATTTTAATTGATGGTATTGATATTAAAAAGGCTAATATTGAAGAGCTACGAAGCAAAATTGGTTATGTACCACAAAAAGGCATGCTATTTTCTGGAACAATCGAATCTAATATTGCCTTTGGATTAAATAAATTAGATAAAGAAAAAATAAAAAAAGCTGCTGAAATAAGTCAATCTTTAGAATTTATTGATAATAAAAAGGATAAATTTAAAACTGAAATATCTCAAGGAGGAACTAACGTTTCTGGTGGTCAAAGACAACGTCTTGCGATAGCTCGTGCTATTGCTATTGATCCAGAAATCTATATTTTTGACGATAGTTTTTCTGCTTTGGATTATAAAACTGATGCGAAATTACGTAAAGAATTAGCTAAATATACTAAAAAATCAACAATTTTTATTGTTGCTCAAAGAATTAGTACTGTTATGCAAGCTGATCAAATTATTGTTTTAGATAAAGGGCATGTTGTTGGTATTGGTACTCACAAGGAATTGTTAAAATCTTGTGAAATATATCAAGAAATTGCTTATTCTCAATTGTCAAAGGAGGAGTTAGAAGATGAATAGAGGTCCTAAGGGTCCTGGAGCTGTGGCTGTTGAAAAAGCCAAAGACTTTAAAGGGACTGTCAAAAAACTATTTAAAAGTATGAGCAAATATAAAATTCAGTTAATTGTAATTATTATTTTTGCTATTGCTAGTACTATCTTTTCTATTGTTGGACCAAAGATATTAGGTAATGCTACTACTGAATTGTTTAATGGCTTAATTAGTAAATTAAGTGGTGGAGCAGGAATTGACTTTGGTAAAATAGCTTCAATTTTAACTTTTCTTTTAGGATTATATATCATTAGTGCGATATTTTCTTATATTCAAGGTTTTATAATGACGGGTATTAGTCAAAAATATACTTATGAATTAAGAAAAAAAGTTTCAATTAAAATTAATAAATTGCCAATGAATTATTTTGATAAAAAAACTCATGGTGAGGTATTATCAATTATTACTAATGATATCGATACAATGAGTCAAAGTTTAAACCAAAGTGCAACTCAATTAATAACTTCCATTGCTACAATTATTGGTATTTTAGTAATGATGCTATCTATTAATGTGGTAATGACGATCGTAGCTTTATTAATTTTGCCAATTGCTTCATTTATTACAATGTTTATTGTTAAACATAGTCAAAAGTATTTTACTAGTCAACAAGAATATTTAGGTCATGTTAATGGTCAAATTGAAGAAATGTATTCTGGACAAAATGTTATTAAAGTATTTAATGCAGAAGACAAAGTAATTAAAAATTTTGAAAAAGATAATGAACAACTATGTCGTTCTGGTTGGAGAAGTCAATTTTTTTCAGGAATGATGCATCCAATTATGAATTTTATTGGTAATTTAGGTTATGTTGTAGTTGCTATATTAGGTGGATATTATGCAATAAAAGGTAAAATTACTGTTGGTAATATTCAATCATTTATTTCTTATACCAAAAACTTTACTAACCCAATTGCCCAATTAGCGCAAGTTTCTAATATGATTCAAGTGATGATTGCTGCTAGTGAAAGAGTTTTTGAATTTTTAGAAGAAAAAGAAGAAGTAGAGACAAAGCATCCTTTAGCAATTGGAAATATTGAAGGTAATGTTACTTTTGATCATGTTAAATTTGGTTATAATGAAGATCAAATTATTATTCATGATTTTAGTGTTAAAGTTAAAAAAGGACAAAAAATTGCAATTGTTGGTCCAACTGGTGCGGGAAAAACAACAATGGTTAAATTGTTAATGCGTTTTTATAATGTTACTGATGGAAAAATTTTAATTGATGGTAATAATATTAATGACTATAAACGTAGCGATTTAAGACATATTTTTGGAATGGTTTTACAAGATACTTGGTTATTTTCTGGGTCTATTATGGAAAATTTAAGATATGGTAAATTAGATGCTACTGACGATGAAGTAATTGAAGCGGCTAAAAAAGCTCATGTTCATCATTTTATTCAAACATTACCAGATAGTTATAATA
>CAMLYN010000081.1 GCA_946491675.1 uncultured Mycoplasmatota bacterium
ATAATTATAAATAAATCTAGAACAACCAATACTTTTTTCAATTAAGATTGTCTGTTCTTTAGTTGGATATAATCTAAACACATATCCTTTTAATATTTTTCCCATATCATCACCACCAGTAAATCAATTATATCATACGAATATACGTTTGTAAACAACTTTTTATGATTTTATTATTTTTTGAATTTTCTATTAGTTAATAGATGTGTTTGCTGTATTTTTTTGTACACTTTTTTTGATTTTTTACACTTATTAATAACTTTTTGCTCTATCAATTTTTGTGAAGAACTTTCCTAGTATATAATATGTAGAATTCTACATAGCTAAACTTTCTACATAAGTACAAAAAAATAGTTTAAATAAGTAAACTATTCTTGTAAATATTTAATTAATTTTTTACTAAATCCTTTTTCTTTTCTTTCATGTTCTCGTTGCCATTCAAGATCATAAGGTAATAATTTAATTAAACTACAAAAATGATTTAGTTTAGTACGAGTTTCTTCGTCATATTTATTTAAGATTTCGGATTTTTCTTTTTCACTAAAATCTATTTCAATTGTATCAAAACCAAAATCATAGTTAATCTTTTTCTTGTTTTCTCTAACATATTTTTCTAAAGCAGAGGAAAAAGCTATTAAAAATATTTCAATATTATTTTGATATTGACGCAAATCAATAAATGACAAAAAATTTTCTTTCCATCGATTATCTTGATTCATAATTTCTTTTATACCTAATTTATAATTAGCTGGAAGCGATGATACGTTTAATGATGATTCTTTAAAATGCGCTAATATTAATTTTATCAAATCATCAATACTAATTGATCCTGGTAAACTATTTTTATAGATAGCTACAATTTTATTTATTTCAGCTTTTTGTTCATCAGATAAATTAGCTATTACTTTTTTTATATAATCTTCATCAAATAGTAATTCATATTCATCATCTTTTTTGGTTATTCCACGATTAATAAACATATCAATTCCTAACGATAGAATAACATCAGCATGAGCATAGTTAAAAATATGACTTTTATCTAATTGTTCCTTGATTGTTTTATCTAGATATTTTTCATTAAATTTAGTTACACCATTACTTATTAATAATGCAAATAAACTTTCAATAAAATCAATTTCTGTAAATTTCATTTTGTTCCTTCCTTCTTTCAAAGTAATATTTTATAGTTCATCATCTAAATTATATCTTAAATTATTAACTCCCATTTCAAAATATTTTTCAATATCTTTATAATCTCTTTTTTTGTAATCATAAATATGCATTAAATCATTTTTAATAACAATGGAATACTTATTTTTAAAGCGATCTAATAAGATGGATTTTTCAACATTGTATTTTTTATTGATATTATATTTAGAAACCATAGCTTCTAATTTACCATATATAACCAATTCCAAGTTAGGGTGTTTATTGTATCTATTGTGGTAAGCATCGATTATATTTTTGATTTGAGTATCGGTTAATTCATAAGACAAAGTTACTTGTAAAACACCTAAGCTATGCAACAATGCTACAGCATAAGAATTAGTTACATTAAAAGAAAAATCTGATAAAATGTCTTGATAAAATAAACTACCTAATTCACCAACTAATAATTTTTGATTATATTGTTGATGTTGTTCTAAAACACGACTTAATTTTAAAACTTTTCTTTCATCGTCTATTTTTTTATATAAATAATCTTCCATATAAATATATTTATAATTATTATTTTTGATTTTATTATATTGTTCTATATTATAAATTAAAACATTATAATTATTTTCTTTTTTAAAATCAGGCAATTCAATAGAATAATCTTCTTTTAAATACTTATATTGATATAATCTTTTTTCATTTAACAAACTAGTTGCTTCATTTCTTAAATCATTTAATTCTTTAATTGATATAAAAATATTATTATCTCCTTTTATATCTAATTTACTAAAACTATAAATAGTATTACCTAATTTTTTTAATTGTTCTTTTATTCTTTCATGACTAATTGGAGTTGTAATTGATTTTGCGACATTTTTACCAAAAACTTCAACAACATTAATACCATCTGTTATTTTCAACCTAATTGGTTGATTTAAATAAACTTCTAAAATTCCTTCAATATTAATTTTCTTTTTATCTTTTAAAATTTCTTCTATCTTTTTATTTAACAAATAATCCGTTGTTTTGACAACTTTAGTATTACTAATTTTATTTTGACAATAAATTGAAACTATTTCGCCTTTTTTAGCATGTTCAATTCTTTTTTTATTTTTAAATATTGAAGTTACAATAAAACCAATATCATCATTAATAAATCTAATACCATCATTGATATTTAAATCATCTGTAAGTAGAATATCAACGTAATTATTTTGCGATTTTATTACACTACCTATTTCTATTCCCAAATGATTAGGGCGATATGAATTAATGATATCATTATCATTAAATAAAAATCCTTTAGTATATTTACGATTAAATATTTTTTTTAAATCTTTTAATTCATTTAAATTAATTTTAACTTGTCCAGTTAATAAATAAGAGTCAATTGCTTCACGATATAATTTAGTAACTAAGTAAACATAACTAGGTGATTTCATTCTTCCTTCGATTTTTAGACTATCAACACCAACATCAATTAGTTTACCAATATTTTCTAAACTGCATAAATCTTTTGTACTTAATAGATATTGATCATTATTAACTTTTTTATTATTAATTAATAAATCATATTTTTGACGACAACTTCCTGCACAACTTCCTCTATTACCACTTCTATTACCTATCAAGCTACTAAACAAGCACTGTCCAGAATAGCTAATACATAAAGCGCCATGAATAAAAACTTCTAATTCAACATTAGTATTTTGCTTTATTTTTTCAATTAAATCAATTGAAGATTCACGAGCTAAAACAGCTCTTTTTAATCCTAATCTTTCTATTAATTTAACTCCTTCTAAATTATGAATATGCATTTGTGTTGAAGCATGAAGTTCCAATAAAGGATAAGTTTTTCTAATCAAGTCCATCATTCCAATATCTTGAATAATTAAAGCATCGACATTGTTTTTATATAAGAAATCAATATACTCCATAAATTTATCGACTTCATGTTCATAAACTAAAGTATTAACAGTCACATAAACTTTAACACCATATAAATGTGCATATTTAATTGCTTCAATTAATTCTTCATTAGAAAAATTATTGGAAAAAGCTCTAGCTCCAAATAATTTTCCTCCTAAGTAAACTGCGTCACATCCTGCTAATACGGCAGCTTTTAGACTATCAAAATTACCTGCTGGTGATAATAATTCTGGTTTCTTCAATTCAATCACTTTCTTTCAGTACATTTTTTAAAAAACTCTAAATTAGGATCATAATGATTTGGCACTTTTATTAATTGTTTAACCGGAACTTCTTGAGATTTATCTTTAGCTATTACATCGTCTAGAATTTGTTTAATCCAACTTGGTCTATTTAAAACAATTATATTACCTACCTCATCAACTTTCACTTCAGGAACATTAATATTTAAAGTTTTTTCTAGCCAATAAGCTACAATGTGACGATGGCAAAATTCTAAATTATCTTCATAACACAAAAAAATTGTCCCATCAATAAAAAAATCAATTATTTCATTTGGATCAAGTTTTTTTAAGACTTGTTGATAATATTGTTCAATGTAATAATAATTGTTTATATTATTTGATATTTTTCCAATATTATCATGCCATATTTTCCAAAATGACAATTTTGGTGCTAAAGCTGAAAAACAAGCACCTTGAAAACCAACACTTTTTCCTCTATCACCCGATATAGATATCAAATTGCCTTTTAAACAATTTTTATAACTGCCTGTATAAATCATAAACTCCTCCTATAAAACTAATCTTTTAACTTTATCCTTAGATATTTCATCAATATTTCTTAACTTTAAAACTAAATTACTATTATCTTCAAACATATTTTTTTTAGTTGTTCTTTCAATGTCTAAAACTTTTTTATCTAATAATGGAATAATCATCGTTTCATAAACTTCTTTAGCTCTTTTCTTATCATTAAAGCGATTATATATGTTAGTAAAGTCTAAAACAGATTTACATCCTTTCATCGTTAAAAAATAAAGCAATGTTTGATAATCAAGTCCATTTAATTTATCGCTAGCCAAATTAGCCTCTACTTGCATAACATATTCTTTTTCTAATTCAACTTTTACAGTTGTTAACATGTAATCGATAAAATAAGATAAATCATGAAAAGCTCTAACATCCTCAATAACTCTTGTGTATTCATTATCTTTAAAACTAATACCACGATTAAAAATAATATAAGGATAACTTTTTTTATTAATTAAATACCACATACTTAATGTACGACTAGTTCTTCCATTACCATCAAAATAAGGATGAATATAAACAAAATAGTAATGCAAAATTTGACTTTTAATATATTCGTCAGTTATATCTCCATCAAATTCGGTATTTAAAAAATTAAAATAGTCTTCCATATAGCTTTCTATTTCACTAGCCAAAACACCCTGATCTGGTTCGATATCTAACCGACCATGTTTTAAAATGTAAACAGGAGCAGTACGATAATATTCTCCCATTCTTGCTAAATCTCTAGCTTCTAATAAATCTTTACTTAAAATACTATATATTTTTTTTAAAGTATCTGGATTAATTTCTTTAGTCCTTAAGATATAATTATAGCCATGATATAAATTTAAAATTCTTTGTCTTTTATCTTTATCTTGGATATCTTTAGTTCTTGCAATAACTTTTTTAATTATTTCAACGTCATCACCATATCCTTCAATTTGATTATTAGCTTTTAATTCATGAGAAAACATAACTGTTTTAGCAAATACTTTGGTACATAAATGTCTTTCACCTTTTAAAAAATCAATTAATTCTTTTTTTACTTCTAAAAAACGTTCTGGTCTTATAAATAATTTAGTACCATCAGTTGTTTTTAAATCCAAATAAATTATATCTTTCATAAAATCACCGCTTTAAAACATCGATATTATTCTATCATATTTAATTAAAAAAAACTAATATATTTTCAAAAACATATAATGTATCAGTGATATCTATGAATTTTTTACCTAAAATTGACGCTTATAGTTATACAACTAGTGCATTTATTATTGGATTATTATTAATAGATAATTTGACACCAGTAGAACAAAATTCAGTTGGTAATTGGCTAATGATGGTTGGGCAAGTTTTAGAAACTAATGCAAGTCAGCAGCAAGTAATTAATAACTATAATAATACGAGTAACACAAGTAACGAACACATTATTAATAATAATGAGACAATTAAAAAAGCTGTGGATATAATTAGTAAAAACATATAAAAACCATTCACTATTTAGTGAATGGAATTAAAGCCATAAAACGTGCTTTTTTAACTTCATTAGCAATATGTCTTTGATGT
>CAMLYN010000082.1 GCA_946491675.1 uncultured Mycoplasmatota bacterium
TAATAAAGAATTACAAGAAGATACTTTTGAAAAATCAATTCGTCCTGATAGTATTGATGAATATATTGGTCAAAGTGAAATTAAAGAAAATTTAATTGTTTTTATAAAAGCAGCAAAATTAAGAGAAGAACCATTAGACCATGTTTTATTATATGGTCCTCCTGGTTTAGGAAAAACCACTTTAGCATATATAATAGCTAATGAATTAGGAACTAATATTAAAACAGCTAGTGGACCAGCTATTGAAAAAACTGGTGATTTAGCTGCAATTTTATCAACTTTAGAACCTGGTGATGTTTTATTTATCGATGAAATCCATCGGATTCCAAGGTATATTGAAGAAGTATTATATTCAGCAATGGAAGATTTTACTTTAGATATAATTGTTGGTAGTGAATCAAGTAGTCGTAGCATTAAAATCGATTTACCACCTTTTACTTTAGTAGGAGCAACTACAAGAACTGGTGATTTAACTAGTCCTTTAAGAGATAGATTTGGAATTATATCTAAATTAAATTATTATACAGTTGAAGAACTTGCACAAATAGCCAAAAGAACGAGTAGAGTTCTAAATACACCAATTGAAGATGATGCTGCTATTGAATTAGCTAAAAGAAGCCGTGGAACACCTAGAATTACTAATCGTTTATTTAAACGAGTAAGAGATTTTGCTCTAGTTATGGGAACTGGTGTTATTGATAAAGAAATAACGACTATGGCTTTAGAAAAATTAAAAGTTGATGAATTAGGATTAGACGAAACTGATTATAATTTATTAAAAGCAATTATTGAAAAATTTAATGGTGGACCAGTCGGAATTGATGCTATCGCTTCTAGTATCGGTGAAGAGCAGACCACTATTGAAGATGTTTATGAACCGTATTTATTGCAAAATGGATTTTTAAAAAGAACAAGTCGAGGAAGAATTGTAACTGATAAAGCGTATGAACATTTAAAAATAAGCCATCAAAATAAGTTAGATATTGGAGAATAATTATGAAAAAAATAAAATTTTTAGTTTTTGTGCTGTTAGTTCTATTATTAAGTGGATGTGCAGATATTGAATTACCACCAGAAGGATCAACTTGTTCATGGTATATAAATGATACTTATGATAATGCTAATTGGTTATTTTATGAAATGGAATCTATGATTAATTTAAATGAAAATCCTAGTATTAATTTTTGGTACAATAATACTTCCGATTATGGTATTGATTTTACTGGCTTAAAAAATGATGTTGAAGTTGAAATTTATGATAAAATTTCTAGTAATGGTTTATATGAAGTTACACTGTGTGGTGATAATGCCAATTGTGTAAGGCTATCTTTTTCATTTGATGAAAATAATATTAAGCAAAGTTCAGGTGGTGGTAAATGTCCTTATCCTACTTTATATTATACCCCAAGTTCAGCAACGGAAGCTATTTCAACTTATGACTTTTCAACAGGTTACTCTTCTAATGAAAAAGCTTTTATTAATATTTTCAATTCTAAAGATTCAATTCAATCTGAAGAAACAAAGGAAAATTGGTGTAGTACATTTTATAGGATAGAAGATGATCTTTATAATAATGATTTAAATTTAGTTCTATATTATTGGCAAAAAGAAGATGGTTTATATTATGCTATTAATAAAGTTGATGTTGAATTGAATGAAGAAAATATAGCTGATTATTCAGATTTTGAAACTAGTTATAATTGGCAAAGTGCTAAAGATGAATTAACTTATTATGACGCTGTTAATAGTACTGTATTTACTTTAACAGAATTTAGTAATATGGAAGATATGGTTAGTTATGATACTGGAAATAACAATAAAATAATTTGTCCAAAAGGTGTTGTTCAAAAATCAAATTCGCAAGCTACAACAAATAAATATGATGGAGAAGAATTAGCTATAATTACTGGAGAAAGGTTTAGAGGAAGAATTAGAGAGTTAGAACCTTATATGAAAAAATTAGCTAATTACAAAAATATTAATATTAATGGTAAATTACCTATAAAAATTGATGGTAATGAAACTAATTTTGCTTGGCTTGGTGTAAGTGATAACCTATCTGGTATCGAAAATTTACAATTAGAATATTTAACTGAACAAAAAATTGGCAATGTAATAGATTATTGTAATAATTTTTATGCTGATGCTAGTAAAAATAAAAATAAACAAAATTTTGATTTAAGAATGGACGAATGTATCAGTTTTAATAATATGCTTAATGAGGCAACTAATTTAGGTCTCATTAGAGATTTAGATAGTGATTGTGATATTTTATCAGGTGAAATTATTGAAAAATTAATTTGGATTTTAGACATTATTAAAATTGCTGGTCCTTTGTTGGCTTTAGGATTAGGAACATTAGATTTTGTTAAAGCTGTAGCTAGTGGTGATGCTGATAAAGAAATGAAAACAACTTTTAAAAGATTTGGAACAAGACTTATTGCAGCAGTTTTATTATTTATTGTACCATTTATTTTAGCTTTCTTAATGGATATATTTTTAGGAAATCAATCAGGATATAATTCTGATGACCCATTTTGTGGTATTGTAGAGTGGAGTGATTATAAGTGAAAACAGAAGATTTTGATTTTGAACTACCTAGTAATTTGATTGCTCAAACACCTTTAGAAAAAAGAGATGGTTCTAAATTATTAGTTTTAGATAAAGAAAGTGGTGAAATAACTCACAAACATTTTACTGATATTGTGGATTATTTAAATACTGGTGATATTTTAGTGATTAATGATACTAAGGTAATACCAGCAAGATTGTATGGAATTAAAGAAGAAACAAATGCTATAATTGAGATATTAATGTTAAAAGATATTGGCAATGATCGATGGGAATGTTTAGTTAAACCAGCTAAAAGGATAAAAATTGGAACAATTGTTAAATTTAGTGATAAATTAAGTGCTAAATGTATTGAAGTTAAAGATGAAGGTATTAGAATTTTTGAATTTATATATAGCGGAATATTATTTGAAATTTTAGATGAATTAGGAACAATGCCATTACCTCCTTATATTCACGAAAAATTAAAAGATAAAAATCGTTATCAAACTATATATGCTAAGAATGAAGGAAGTGCAGCTGCTCCAACAGCTGGTCTACATTTTACTAAAGAATTATTAAATAAAATAAAAGAAAAAGGTGTCATTATCGCACCTATTACTTTACATGTCGGTTTAGGAACATTCCGCCCAGTTAATGTTACTGATGTGACTAATCATAAAATGCATAGTGAATTTTATATGATGACGAAAGAAACTGCTGATATATTAAATAATCATCAAAAAAGAATAATTGCTGTTGGTACTACTTCGGTTAGGACTTTAGAAACAATTATGAATTTATATGGTGAATTTAAAGAATGTAGTGGTTGGACAGACATTTTTATTTATCCAGGTTATCAGTTTAAGGCCGTGGATTGTTTAATTACTAATTTTCATTTACCTAAATCAACTTTAATTATGTTAGTTAGTGCTTTTGCTACTAAAGAGTATATTATGAATGCTTATAATGAAGCAATAAAGAATAACTATCGTTTCTTTAGTTTTGGTGATAGTATGTTTATAAAGAAAGATTAATTAAAAAAAATTAATTTACTAGAAAGGATTAAAAATATGAAAAATCTATTAAAATTATATATTGGTAGTAGAAATTTAGATGAAAAACTAAAAATTAAATATAATCCTGAATTAGCTATGCAATATTTAAAATGGCTAAAATATACATCTAAAGAAGAACAAGAGAAAATAAATATTATATTAAATAAAAAAAGTAGTGAATTAACTAATGAAGAAATATCACAACTTAAGTTATATAAACATTTACAAGACATTATACCGATTTTTGAAAGATATTTTAGTGATGAATGTAAAAAAAGTGATTTGTTATTAGTTTTTGATTTTATCCAAAATAATTTATTATACGACTTAATGATTGCTAAATTAACTAAAAATGAATTGCAAATGGCACAAATTAAAATTGATCAATTAAAATGTTTACCTGATTTTGAATTATCAAAATTAATAAAAGAAAAAATGACTTTTGAAGCATATATGGAATTATCAATGATTGATGCTTTTTGTATTAATAGATTATCAAGTATATTAAAAGTAAGAGAAGATGAAAAAAGTGATATTGAAATATCTGCTCAAATTAATTCAAAAAGAATAGGATATTTGATATAAAATGAAAATTATTTTTGCTACAACTAATAAAAGAAAAATAAGTGATTTGTTAAAAATAACAAAAGATTTAGATATAGAAATATTAACTCTTGATGATATGAATTATAATTTGGGGGAAATAAAAGAAAATGGTAATACATTAGAGGAAAATTCTCTTATAAAAGCTAAAACTATATATATGTTTTGTAAAGATAACAATATTAATTATCCAATTATATCTGATGATGCAGGATTATTTGTTGAAAGTTTAAATGGTGAGCCTGGTATATATACTGCAAGATATGCTGAAGAAGAGTTAAAAAATAATCCTAATTTGCCTGAATATGAATGTGTAAATAAAGTTTTAAGAAAATTAAAAGATAATAAAAACAGAAAAGCTATTTATAAATGTGTAGTTACATTTTTTTATGAAGGATATTATTTTCAAGAGACAGCATATAGTGAAGGTGTTATAGCAAATGAAATTATTGAACCTATTAAAAAGCCATATTTTTATTCAGTATTTATTTTAAAAGGAATTAATAAAGTATTTAATCAATTAACAGATGAAGAATTAGAAGATACTTATCGATATGTTGCTTTAAAAAAATTAATAAAAAAAATTAATTGTAATAGATAATTTGCAATTAATAAAAAAATAGTACCTAATCTTATAGATTAAGTACAAAACTGTTTTAACAGGTGAGTACTCAACGTGGAAAAGTTAAGTATTCATTTTTTTATGTGCAAGTTTCCTTGACAAATACATTGAAATAAGTTAATCAAAAATTAACAACGATATTGTATATGAAGTTAATTTATAGTATAATTGTATATAGGAAATACGTCAGTTGTTGAGTGTCTACCTTCAATCTTTGCAGAGAGGAGGTTTGATAAATTGTCAAAAAGAATTTTTGTAATAAAAGTTCTAAGATACATAGTTATCATTTTATTCCTTTTTACTATGTTAGTAATAGAAATAAAAAAATGACACTCATTCATATTTGAATAAGTGTCTCACTTAAAAATATTTAGGTAGACATTCAACATATCGAAACTGAATGTTTCCTTCTTTTATTATATGCAAGTTTCCTTGACAAATACATTGTATCATAAAATAATATGCTTGTCAAAATAAATTAATTAAAAATTAACAAACTCATTGAATATATAGTTAATTTATAGTATAATTATACATAGGGAATATTAACTGTTGGGTACTTGCCAAATTCTAAACGAAGGAGGCTAGATGATTATGAAGAAAAAAGATTT
>CAMLYN010000083.1 GCA_946491675.1 uncultured Mycoplasmatota bacterium
GGAAGGTCGATATTATGAAAAGCCTTATTAATTTTATTTTCAATATTTTTCATTGTTCCTCCTTCATAAGTTCTTTTAATTTTTTGATTGCTCTGTGGTATTTTGAGAGTGTAGTAGTTAATTTTAAATCTAAAATGTTCGCAATCTCATGAAATTTAAATCCATTTAAACTATGTAAAACAACTATTTGTCTTTCTAAATCATTTAAATTTTCTAATAAGTAATTAATTAAAATTTTATCGTAATTGTCTTGGGTTTTAAACTCGATATTAGTAATATCAACTTCTTTTTTACTTTTTCTTATTTTCATATAAGCTAGATTTTTAGTGATAGTTAAAATCCATGCTAATGGTTTTCCTTGCTTTTGATAACGATAGGCATTATGGTAAATTGATATAAATGTTTCTTGGGTAATATCTAAAGCATCATCATGATTTTTTAAAATACTTAAAGCAAAACTGTAAACATTAGTATTAATTAGATTATATAATTCGTTAAAGGCTTCAGTATCATTAAAAGAAATTCTTTCTAAGTAGCTATCTAGTTCCATTGTTTTTACTCCTCTCAATAAGACAATGCATAAAAATATAATTTTATTGCATTAGATTTTCATTTTTCAAAATAATTTTATCTTATTGATAAATTGTTGTCAATAATTATATAAAATTTTAAATTTAAGGTATAATAGTAATGGAGGGATAACGTGCAAGAGAAATATGCGGATTTATTATTAGAAAGTTGTTTAAATATAAATAGTGGACAGCCATTATTAATATCGTGTCCAATTGAAGTTTATGAGTTTGTTAGAATATTAGTAAGAAAAGCTTACTTAAAAGGTGTAAAGGATATCTATATTGATTATAGTGATGAAGTATTAAAGCAATTGCAACTTCAAAATTTTAGTGAAGAAGAATTAAACAATAGTTCATTTTGGAATAAAAAAATATTCGATGAATATGCAAAAAAAGATGCAGCGTTTTTAATGTTAAGCACTTATGAAGAAAGAAATAATGTTGATAGCAAGAAATTAGAATGTGTGGCTAAAATATCTAGATTATCACGGCCTTTATTTAAAGAAAGGCAGTTAAATAATGAAATTGCTTGGTGCATTGCTTCGGTTGCTACTAAGACATGGGCTGATAAAATGTTTCCTGGGGAAGAAAATAATGTTGAAAAGTTATGGAATACAATTTATCAAATGTGTTTAGTAGATCATGATGATCCTATTAATTCATGGAATGAAAAAATAAAAAGTCGTGAAAAAAGAGCACAAGTTATGAATAAAAAACAATATAAATATCTTTATTTTAAAAATTCTTTAGGAACTGATTTAACAATCGAGTTACCTAAAAATCATATTTGGGCTAGTGGTGGAGCTTTAGTTAATGGAAAAACTGTTATTGAAAATATGCCTACTGAAGAAATTTTTACAGCACCTTTTAAGTATGGAACTAATGGTGTGGTTTATAATTCCAAACCACTTGTTTATAATGGAATTTTAATTGATGATTTTATGATTAGATTTGAAAAAGGAAAAGTGGTTGATTTTAAAGCAAAAAAAGGATATGAAGCATTAAAGTCAATTATTGAATTTGATGAAACTTCTAATATGCTTGGTGAAATAGCTTTAGTTGATTATGATTCACCAATTTCTAATTCGGGATTAGTTTTTTATGAAACTTTATATGATGAAAATGCTTCATGTCATATGGCTTTAGGATCAGCTTATTTAGAATGCATTGATAATAATCAAACTAAAGAAGAAATATTTAAACAAATTAACCAAAGTAATAATCATGTTGATTTTATGTTTGGAACAGCTGATTTAGAGGTGATTGGAATAAAAGATGACAATACTAAAGAGCTGATTATGAAAGATGGAAATTTTATTGAATAATGAATAAAAAATCTCTTTTAAGATCAAAATTAATCTGAAAGGAGATTTTTTTATGGCACGTCATCGAGTTGAAATAGTTGGCGTGAATACTGCGAATATTAATGTATTAAGTAATGAAGAAATGTTAGAGCTTTTTGATAGATTTCATAATGGTGATTTATTAGCTAAAGAAAAGTTGATTAAGGGAAATTTAAAATTAATTTTATCTGTTTTAAAAAAATATAATAGTCGAACAGATAATATGGATGATTTGTTTCAAATTGGTTGTATTGGTTTAATTAAAGCTATTGATAACTTTGATTTAGAACATGACGTTAAATTTTCAACTTATGCAGTTCCTATGATTTTAGGGGAAATAAAAAGATATTTAAGAGACAATAATGCAATTAGAGTAACTAGAAGTTTAAAAGATATTGCTTTTCGTGGATTAAAAGCAAAAGAAGAATTGACTCATAAACTAAATCGTGAGCCAACCAATAAAGAAATAGCTGATTTACTTTCAATATCAGAAATAGATGTGGTTCAAGCTTTTGAAGCTATTAAAGATACTGTTAGTATGTCAGAACCGATTTACAGTGATGGGGGAGATACGATTTATTTGTCAGAACAAATAGCTGATAATAAAGACAAAATTAATTGGGATACAAGATTAATGTTGAAAGATGCGATTAATAAATTAAAAGAAAAAGAAAGATTTATTATTCAAAAAAGATATTTTGAAGGAATTACCCAAATTGAGTTATCAGAAGAAATTGGTATTTCGCAAGCTCAAATATCAAGAATTGAGAAAAATGGTTTAGAGAACATGAAAAAAATGTTTCGATAATCATAAAATTAGGTAGGTGGTTGATGTGCGATTAAGTGATTTGCAAACTAAAAATATTATAACTACTGATGGTAAATTAATAGGCAATATTATCGATGTTGTTATTGAAAATGGAACAATTAAATATTTAATTGTTGAGAAAAGTAAATTCTTAATTTCTATGTTTACTTCAAAAGATGAATTTGAAATAAAATGGAATCAAATAAAAACAATTGGTGATGATGTTATTATTGTTGACTGTCAATGAATTGATAAATTTTAAAATCTTCATTGACTCTTTTTTTGTTGTATGATATACTTAAATTCCCATTAAAATTGAAAGGAGAATTTAGTGTGTTTGGAAAAATTCCATTAGAACAGTTATACATTGCAAATTATGTAATGGAATCGTTAGAATATGTTTATAGCGGATTATTTAAATCTGTTAGTATAATTCATCATTTTAAAACAAAAAAAGAAAAGGATGTATTTGTTTTGGTTACCAATTCTAAAAATCAATTTGTCGGATATATGAGTTTAACTGATGGTCAAATCTATCAGCAAATTAATATAGCTTTGCAAGATTATGAAATCACATTAGAAGATAATGATTTGGAAGGAATAAAAAAAGCAGAAAAAGTTAATAGTGGCTATATCAACTTTGAACCATTAAAAAATTATAGTTCTAAATATATTAAACCTTATATGAATTATAAAGATGTCCAAAAGACTATTAAAGATGTAAATCGTCAAATTATGGAAAATGATGAAAAAGAAAAAACAATAAAATTTGTAGCATAATTCTAATAAAGAATTTATTAAAATTAGTTTAGATTTTCTTTAAAAATAAATTTCGAACTATAATTTGTTCAACTAGACTAATTTCTTTTTTTTTGATATAATTAATTCGTGTTTAAAATCTAATGAAAGGAGGTTAACTATGAGTAAGATTAAGATTTTTGCTTTAGGTGGATTAAATGAAATTGGTAAAAATATGTACGTTGTTGATGTCGATAATGAATTATATATTTTTGAAGCAGGATTAAAATATGCTGATGATAAAATGTTAGGTGTTGATTACATTATTCCTAACTACGATTATTTAATTAATAATAAAGATCGCATTCAAGGTGTTTTTTTATCACATGGTCATGATGAACAAATAGGTGCAATTCCGGATATATTACATGATTTGCCTAATTTAAAAATATATGGATCACGTTTTACCTTAGAATTATTAAAGGAAGAACTGGATGCGGAAAATTTAAAAGGTAATTTAATCGAATTAAAGCCTCATAAAAAAATTAAAGTTGGTAAAAATTATATTTTTCCGATTACTTTATCACATTCTGTTCCTGAAAGTTTTGGTTATGTTTTATATACAAATGATGGTGCAATTTTTTATACTGGTAATTTTGTTTTTGATCCATCAATGCAGGGAAGCTACAAAATGGATATTGGCAAACTTGCTTATGTTGGCAAACAAGGAGTTTTATGTTTATTAAGTGAGTCATTATATGCTGATAAATTAGGTTTTACTTCACCTAAACATCGTAGTTATAAATATTTAAGAGAAGTTATTAATAAATATAATGGTCGTATTTTAATTAATATTTTTCAAGGTCAATTTTATCGTATGCAAGAATTGTTAAATGTAATAAGTGAAGCTAATCGTAGACTTGTTATTTTAGGAAAAGGATTAGAAAATAATTTAATTAAAGCAATAAATAATGGTTATATTAATTTTGATAAGTCACGGATTGGAAATATTCATCATTTAGATAAAGATTCGATAATTATTGTTTCAGATGAAAGAGAAAAGCCTTTTTCTAATATGAAACGAATAGTTCGTGGCTATGATAAATTTATTACGTTAAATGAAGATGATACTATTATTTTTGCTTCACCAGTTTACGATGGAATGGAAAAAAGTGCGACTGTTCTTTTTGACGAAATTGCTAAAAAAGGATGTAATTTAATAACAATGTCAAGTAAAGATTTTTATGCTTTACATGCATCAAGCGAAGATTTAATGTTAATGTTAAATTTAATGCAACCAAAGTATTATTTTCCTGTTATTGGTGAGTATCGTCATCAAGTAGCTAATAGTGAAGTAGCTAAACAAATGGGAATGGCTGAAGAGAACATTATTTTGAACTTAAATGGTCAAGTAGCTACATTTGTTAATGGTAAATTAATTGATGAAAATGATGATGTTAAAGTTGACGATATTTTAATTGATGGTAAAACAGTTGGTGATATTGGCGAATTAGTTATTAAAGATCGTGAAATGCTTGGTGAAAACGGAATTGTTTTAGTTGTTGCTATTATTGATAAATTAACTAAAAAAATATTATCTGGTCCAGAAATTGTAACAAAAGGTTTTGTATATGTAAAAGATAATATCGATTTAATTAAAGAGGCTGAAAAAAAAGCTTTAGAAATTATTCAAAATAATACTAAAGTTTCTTATATTGATTATAGTAAAACTAAAAATGAAATTAGAGATAAAGTTGGTAAGTATTTTTATCAAGAAACAGAATCAAAGCCAATTATTTTGATAATGTTACAAGAAATTTAGTCAAAGAAAAATTTTCTTTGACTTTTTTATATACTAGGAAAGTGCTTTGCAAAAATTGATAAAGCAAAAATTATCAATAAGTGAATAATTAAAATAGTGTAAAAAAAATACAGCGATCATATATTGCAATTTGGACATTTAAAAATAATATTATAA
>CAMLYN010000084.1 GCA_946491675.1 uncultured Mycoplasmatota bacterium
ACTGATTTTTCATTTTTTGAAAAATTAGTAATTAAAACGACATATATATTTAAACAAATAAAATTATTATGTCAAAAGGAAATTGGAATAAATATCTATAGACAATTTATCTTTTCTTGTAATTTATAAATTTTATTTAATATTGATTTATCATTAAACTCTTCTTGAAGTGCTTCGAGAGGAGTTTTATAATTTAATATTTTTCTTGGATAATTATTCATCCATTCAGCTATTTTATTAATATCCTTACATGAATATTTTTCTATTAGAGTGCCTTTTGGAATAAAGTATCTAATTATACTATTGTGTTTTTCATTTGTTCCTTTTTCACCAGAACAATATGGATGACAAAAATATATTTTTGTTTTTGTATCTTTAATAATATTTAAAAAATCTGAAAATTCAGTACCATTATCAGTTGTAATTGATTTAAATATTTTATTATAATGAATTTTCATAAATTCTTTCATTTTATTAAATTTATTAACAACTTCTTCAGCAGTTTTTCCTTTAAGTTTAAAAATAATTTCAAAACGAGTTTTCTTTCAGTTAAAGTCATTAGACATTCATGGTTTCCTTTACTAGTACCAATAACAGTATCAAGCTCAAAATGACCAAAATAAAGGCGTTTATCGATTTCTTCAGGCCTATTATTAATACTATATTCTGCTTTTGATTTAGGTAAATCAGATTTATTATGATATTCATACTCAGCTTTATATTTCATTCTTCTAGTATCTTCTAATTTTACATTAATAATACCATAACGAATAGCATTATAAATTGTTGGTGTAGTAATTGATTCAAAACCATCTAGTTCAAAATAATTGTGTGTTTTCATATAACCAACAATTGCGTCAGGGGCCCATTTATCAATTTTGATTTTATCCTCTATAAATTTGGCAAGTTTTTTATTTCTTCTTAATTTATATTCACCTTTAGATAATCATCTTTTAAAATCAGCATTTTCTTGAGCATATTGAGCTGTATATGGCATAGTTTTAGTTTTACCAGTTCTAATATACATTTTTTCTTTTTTTCGATTTTTAAGTTCTCTTGAAATAGTTGATTTATGAACTCCTAAATAATTGGCAATATAAGTATTATTAAATAGTCTTTTCCCATTTTTATCTTTTTGATTAATTAATGATTCAATTTTAATACGATCATTTTTTGTTAGATGACGGTATTGCTTTTCTTTTTGATTTAGTGTATTATTATTTTTAGACATATGAATTTTCCTTTCTTTTTGAGCAAAAGATATTATAGATTATTCATATGTCTTTTTCAATAGTGAAGTGTTGCACTTCAAATTTAAATTAACAATTGATTAATTTTTTGACATATTATATTATATGTTATATAATAATAAATATTTAGGAGGTGATTTATTTGAGATTGGCAGTAATATCTGATATTCATGGAAATTCTAAAGCTTTGGAAGCTACTATTTATTCTGCTATTGAAAATAAATGTGATGGTTTCATATTTTTGGGAGATTATGGTACTGATTTTGTTGAAATACATTATGTATTAGAAATGATAAGATGGTGCCAAAAAAATTATCCTACATATGTTATTAAAGGAAATAGAGAGGACTATATTCTTGATTATTTAGATGGTAAACATCCTGATTGGCAAAATAGTCCAACAAAAAAAGCTATAATTTTAAGTGCTGAAAATATGACACAAGAAGATATATATTTTATTAGAAATTTGTCAGATTGTAAAATAATTGATTTTGATGGGGGAAGTAAAGTTATTTTAAGTCATACTTTGAAATTAAATAAGCAATATCGTGACTTAATTCAAGATGGTAAAGTAAAAACATTGTTATTCGGACATTCTCATTCATCTGGTAGTTGGCATTCAAGCGGTTGTGATATTTTTAATCCGGGTTCAATTGGTCTTCCTGATGATGGTGTATCTACCTATGGTATTTTAGAAAATATAGGAAATGACTTTATATTTGATATTAAAAGTGTTTCATATGATATGACACAAGAAGATCAAATTATCGATAACAATCCTCAACTTTTGGGACCTAATGCAGCATATCACGGTGAAATATTAAAAATGTCTATGCGGTTGGGAAGAAATTTAAATGTTGATTATTTGCAAGAATGTGGAAGATTAAGTATGATTGTTAGAAAGGCAAAAGAAAATAATTCACAACCAGACTTATCACCTTTAAAAGATTATGAAAAAATATTTTGGCAATTAAAAAATGCTAGTAGTGATCATAATGGGATTTTTTTGCCTTTTGCTGACTTTGATTTCAGAAAGAATTTTAAACTTACTAGAAAAATGCTTGTTGTTCCAGAATCAAGTAAAATTAATGTAGAAATAATTGAAAAAGATTTTAATAATCTTTCTATGGATATTTTAACTCTAGCTTTTTCTAACATAAAATATTATTATGAACAAGAAATGATAAAAAGAATTAAAAAAGAGTATAAAAAAAGATAAGGTTTTATTTTATTGATAAACCTTATTTTTTTATTAAGAATTCTTTAATTTCATTTGGATTTTTATCATTAAAAACAATATCATAAGTCAAATTTATAATTGGAATATTTACTTTTTTATTATCTAATAGTTTATAAATTGATTTTAAAGTATATAAACCTTCAATAGTTGTATTATTTTTGTATTCCTCAATTAGTTCTTTGGGATTATTTTCGCCAATCATTTTTCCAAACCTAAAATTTCTACTTTTAATGCTTGTCGCTGTTAGTAATAAATCTCCAAATCCTGCAAAAGAGAGAATAGTATTTTTATTTCCCCCTAAAGCTTTTATTAATTCCTTCATGTCATGTAAAGCTTCTGTTATAAACATGGCTTGAGTTGATTCTGGTAATCCCATACCATCAATCATTCCTGCCGCTATAGCGATAATATTTTTTACTGAACCACATATTTCAATACCAATAATATCATCTGTTGTTCTTAGTTTTAAATACCTATTTTGTAATGCATTTATAACTATATCTTCAGTATCTTTATCTTTAGTTGCTAATGATAATCCGATTGGTACTTTTTTTATTATATCAATGGCAAAACTAGGGCCTGATATAACAGCTATTTTATCGGTTTTAATGTATTTTTTTACGACATCATCGACAAATAAACATGTATCTTGTTCAATTCCTTTACTAGCAATACAAAATCAG
Organism: uncultured Mycoplasmatota bacterium; assembly: GCA_946491675.1. The sequence goes on from CAMLYN010000084.1 coordinate 3,174, forward strand.
GTAAAACACGGTTATTAGTGTGATATTTCTTTAATTCTTCTAGTTCGTTATCTAATTTTGTCCAAATAGTTATATTATGGCTATTTTCATTTACCATTGTAGCTAGAGCTAATCCGTATGCTCCAGCACCTAAAATTGTCACTTTCATAAAATCACCTCTACAATATATTAACATATTTCGACTTTATTTTACAAACTCGCTATTATTTAATTAAGATATATGTTATAATCCTGACTTTGACAGTTTTAAGAAAGTAAAAACTCTCAATCCCTTATTTTATAAGGAATTAGAGAGTTTTTTTATGTGAAAAAAAGTGCGTACGTTTTATTTTAATTTTTTGTATTTAAAATATTTTTAATTTTTTTATAGGTAATTATTTCTTTCGTTGTTTTTAAATTAAAAATATTGTTAAAATCATCTGTTATATCAGTTCTTTCGTTTAATGGTATATATCCATATCCCTTTAATTCTAGCAAATCCATATTTCTTATTTCACGTAATAATTGAGAAGATGTGTACTTGTAATTCATTTTCTTTTCTAAAATTCTAAATATTAATAAAGATATAAAACAAGTTAAGAAATGAGATTTAATTCTATCTTCTCTTGATAGATTAACAGGTCTAGCAAGAAAATCACTTTTCATAATTCTAAAAGATTCTTCAATTTCCCATCTACCTTTAACGATTTTAAAAATTTCATTAACGTCACCAACAAGATTAGTAGTAAGTGCATAATAACCATCATATTTTTCTTCTTCTGCAATAATATCTTGATTAATTGAATAGGTTATATTTTCAGCAACTTCACCATTATCAGTAGAATTAATTGAATCAATAAATCTTCTATAGTCATTTTGATTTTTACCTTTTCTAGAGACTTGATTATTTTCAATACTTTTTCTAGCTCTTTCAATTTGACTATTTCTAATGTTTCTATTGTAATCAAAGTATTTAAAACTAAAAGTTACAATTAGATCTTGTTTAACTGATTTAGTTTCAGCTTGAATGATTTTATAAAATAAAGTGTCATAATATTTTTCTTTTAAAGATGAGTCTTGTTCGATAGTATCTAAATTATATAAGTTTTTAAAGTCGTTAGCAATACGCCAATTAGATTTATCAAACACTTCTTTTTTATATTCATCTTTTAATTTTTTTAAAGATTGAGTAATAACAAAACCACGATTATCTTTAACATTAAATTTTTTAATTTCATCAGAAGCAAGACCAGCGTCAGTGCATAAAACAATTTTAGAATCATCTAATTTAAAATTATTAATAATTTTATTTTCTTCAGGAATTAAAGATTTTTGTTCATTTTGATTACCGGGATAAATATTAAAAGATAAAGGAATACCATCTCCATCCATGAATAATCCCATACCAACAATAGGATTAGGTTTATGTTCTTTAGAAATACCATATTTTCTTAAATCGTCTTCTTCATCAATTTCAAAGAAATAATTAGTACAATCATAATAAATAACTTTGGAATTTCTATTAATAATATTCTTACTATTATTAAATAGATTTTCTTGAATATAATCAATATTTTTAGCAATATAACTTAAAGCTCTGTATTCATCATGAAGTTTAAACTTTGGTTGTTCAATAAAGTTTTGACATTGTTTAAAAGTTTCTAATTTAGAAGAAGGGTAAATAATTCTAGCATATACTAAATAAGATAATATTTCATTTAAATCAAAATGAAATTGATATTTATTTTGAATATTATTACAAATACTTTTAATGTTTAAATCATCATAAATTTTTTTTAAAGACAAATAACCAATGTTGTATTTTCTTTTTATATTTTTAGGAATATCTTTATTAGGATTGAATGTTACATTAATTAACTCTTCTTTAGATATTTCTTTTAAATTGTTAATATATTTATGTAGTTCTTCTAATGTATTGTTCATTCCAAATCTTTCTTTTAATTTATTTAAGTTACCTAAATTTTCAATAACTCTTGTTGTTCTTTTTCCTTGTAAATTAGTATAATCTTCAATAATTGAATAATGTTGTTTGTTTTTTGAATTTGTAATTTTTAGTCTCATAACATCACTACCTTGATATAATTATATCATATTACCGAAAACGTACGCAATATCTAAAGCATAAAAAAATTAGATTTTATATAGTCTAATTCAATTTTTTATCACAAAACTGTCAAAGTAGGGTATATTAACATATTTCGACTTTATTTTACAAACTCGCTATTATTTAATTAAGATA
>CAMLYN010000085.1 GCA_946491675.1 uncultured Mycoplasmatota bacterium
CTTCCGCAGGATTTTAAGTCCTGTGCGTCTACCAATTTCGCCACTCAGGCATAACCTTGTCATCAACTGACAAGATTAATTATACAACATTATTCTTTATTTGACAATACTTTTTTTTAATTTTATATAAAATTTATCTTACATTTTGCTAATTGTTTTAATCTTTTAGCTTTAATTCTATTTTTATCGCTTTCAAAAAACCAAGTATAAGCAGCCTCCCAAATGGCTACCCAACCGATTATTAAAATAACTTCTGATATAACCTCATTGCTACTTATTTCTTTAAAATATGATAAATATATTAAAATAATACCAATAAAGAAAATGATTGCTTTTTTTAAATTTGAATGTTTTAAAATCAAAGTATATTCTTTTAAATCATCTTTATAATTTTCATGAATCATTTTAATAAATTCTTCTTTTTCTTTATTAGAAATTTTAAAATTAGCTTTAACATTTAAAGTAATTCGATTAGATAAAGATTTACCTCGACACTCTTCTAAAATATAATTACTTAAATTATTAGATAATTTTGTTTCATTAAATTGATTAATATAATCATCTTTCTCATCAAAACTGATTTCAATTATTGTTTCTTTCTTCATTCAAATCTTCCTTTATATTTTAAAATCATCAAGAAAATCGTCTATCGTTAATATTTTTTCATCAACATCATCTAAAGAAATTTCAATTATTTCTTCTTCAATAATGTTTTGTTCCTCTTTTTTTTCTTTAGTTAAAGTGACTTCTTCAAAACAGTCAGTAATTCCTTTTTTATTAATGACTGTCCCCGTTGAATAACGATCGACAATTGGCAATTCAGTTACTTTCATATAATTTATATCATTAGTTAAAATACCTATTTTTTTAACATTAATAAATACCTTTAATATATGATAAGGATTAGTTTTAACATCTCTTACTAATAAAACGCCACGTCTAGCTCTTGTTGATAATTCAAATTCATTTATTTTAACTCTTTTTCCTGTTCCGTTAGCTGTAATAATAGTGATATAGTCAGTATTGTTAAATAAACTACCACTAACAACTTCATCTTCTTTTAAATTAATCGCTTTAACACCACTAGCTTTAATACCAACTATAGATATTTCATCGATTTTATATCTTAATCCATAACCATTTTTAGTTGCTATAAATACCTCATTACCTAAATTATCACTTACACTAACAACTTTATCATTACCTTTTAGTTTCATACAACTCATTGGTTTAGAATATCTAGTTACTTTAAATTCATTTAATTTAGTTCGTTTAACTAACCCATCTTTACTAAATAAAGTGATATAGCAATCTTTATTAAAATCATAAACAGGAATACTTTTAATAATGTTTTCATCACTATTTATTTTAATAATATTACTAATATGTTTTCCTAGTTCTTTCCATTTTAAATCAGGTATTTCATAAACAGGAACATATAAATAATTACCTAAATCAGTAAATAATAATAAAGTATTTAAAGTATTCATTTGATATAAACCAATGACATAATCATTTTCTTTGACTAAAGTTTCTTCTTCATTAGCATTATAACTTCTAAGTGATACTCTTTTTACATAACCTTGACGAGTAACAACAACAATACAATCTTCTTTTGGAATCATTGAAGTTGTATCAATTTTTATTTCGCTTACCTCAGCTTCGATAGTTGTCTTACGAGGTGTAGCATATTCTTTTTTGATACTCTTTAACTCATCTTTCATCACATTTTTTAATTTGTTTTCATCGTTTAAAATACTTTCTAAAAATTCAATCATTAATTTTAAATTATCTTTTCTTTCTAATAATTCGGTAACATCAGTATTAGTTAATTTATATAGTTGTAGCATAACAATCGCTTCAGCTTGTTTTTCAGTAAATTGATATTCCTTAACTAAATTATCTTTAGCATCACTTTTATTTTTTGAACTTCTAATTGTTTTTATAACTTCATCTAAAATTGATAAAGCTTTAATTAAGCCTTCAACTATATGCATTTCTGCTAAAGCATGGTCTAAATCAAATTTAGTTCTTTTAAGAATTACTTCTTTTTGATGATTAATATAAGCATCTAATATAGGTAATATTCCTAAAGTCATCGGACGATTATTAACTATTGCTACCATATTATAATTAAAAGAAATTTGTAAATCGGTATTTTTAAGTAAATAATTGATAATCAATTCACTATTAGCATCTTTTTTTAAATCGATAACAATTGTTTCAGGATTTTCTAAATCTGATTCATCTCTTACTTCTGCAATACCTTCAACTTTTTTATCAATTCTAATTTCGTCAATTTTTTTTACTAAAACCGATTTATTAACGTCAAAAGGAATTTCCGTAATAACAATCTGATCTTTTCCTTTATTTTTAACAATTTCATATTTTGATTTGACAATAACTTTACCACGACCAGTTGTAAAGGCATCGATAATACCTTGTTTACCACAGGCAATTCCTCCAGTTGGGAAATCTGGTCCTTTAACGATATCTAAAATTGTATCTAAATGGCAATTAGGACTGTCAATTCTTTTAATAGTAGCATCGATTATTTCACCTAGATTATGTGGGGGAATATTAGTTGCATATCCTGCACTAATACCGTTAGAACCATTGACTAAAAGATTGGGAAATTTAGCTGGTAAAACTGTTGGTTCAAACAAAGTATCATCATAGTTGTAAGTCATAATAACAGTATCTTTATTAATATCTTTTAATAGTTCGTTACTTATTTTAGAAAGTCTTGCTTCAGTATAACGATAAGCAGCTGGTGGGTCACCATCCATTGAACCATTATTACCATGCATATCAATATAACTAGTATTTTGTTTCCACCATTGGCTCATTCTAACCATAGCATCATAAATACTTGAATCACCATGTGGGTGATATTGTCCCATAACATCTCCGACTGTCTTAGCTGATTTACGATATGGTTTATCATAAGTATTTTTACCTTGATACATAGTGTATAAAATTCTTCTTTGAACGGGCTTTAGACCATCTCTGACATCTGGTAAAGCACGATCTTGAATAATGGTTTTGGCATATCTCGCAAATCTTTCACCCATAATATCTTCTAATGAATAATCATATATTTTTTTTAAAACTTCTTGCATAATTCACCTACCTAATATCCTTTTTAAAATCGGTTTTAAAGATTTAAAAAATATTTTGATATCAAACGATAAACTTAAATTATCATAATATTCAATATCACATTTTAAAGTGTTTTTATAACCTAACTTTCTTCCACCATAAACTTGCGCTAAACTAATTAAACCTGGTTTTACTAAATATCTTTTAGGGCTTATTTCTCCTTGAGGTAATTTCTCACCACAAATAAATGCTCTTGGGCCAATCAAAGACATGTCACCTTTTAAAATATTGAAAAATTGTGGTAATTCATTTAACCCTGTATTATCAATAAACTTGCTTAATTTATTATAATGACTATTTCCATTTTGATCGTAAATTCTCGTTCTTATTTTATACATATAAAATGGTTTTTTATTTTTTCCTTCTCTTGGTATTCTAATGTCAATCAAAGGTAATCCAAGATTAAATAATGTAATTAATAAAACAATTATTAAAAGTGGCAAAGTTAAAATAATAAATATTATCGATAAAATTATATCTAATATTCTTTTTAAAATTAAGTAGTTCACTTTTGATAATTATCCTGTAAAGTAAAATCAACGTTTTCTTCAATCCACTCTTTTCTTGGTTCAACCTTATCTCCCATTAAAATACTCACTCTTTTTTCCGCTAAAGCAACATCATTAATATCAACTTTAACTAAACTTCTAGTACTAGGATTCATTGTTGTTTCCCATAATTGATCGGGATTCATTTCACCTAAACCTTTATAACGTTGCGTTTCTAATTTTACTTTACTTTTTTCTAATATTTCTTTTCTTTCTTCATCTGTCCAAGCATAATAAACAGTTTTACCATTAAATAATTTATATAAAGGTGGCATAGCAATAAATAATTTACCGTTTTCGATTAATGGTTTCATGTAGCGATAAAAGAAAGTTAATAATAAAATTTGAATATGTGCTCCATCATCATCAGCATCGGTCATGATAATAACTTTATCATAATTACAATCTTTGATTTCGAAATCACTACCAACACCAGCTCCGACTGTATGAATTATGGTATTTATCTCCTCATTTTTAAATATTTCGTCTAGTTTCGTCTTTTCGCAGTTTAAAACTTTACCTCTTAATGGTAGGATTGCTTGAAATTTACGATCTCTTCCTTGTTTGGCAGAACCTCCTGCTGAATCTCCTTCGACTAAAAACAATTCATTTTTATCAGGATTTTTTACTTGAGCTGGAGTTAATTTTCCTGATAAAGCTTGTTCTTTTTTATTTTTTCCTTTACCATTTCTTGCTTCGTCACGAGCTTTACGAGCTGCTTCTCTTACCATTTTACTTTTAACCATTTTATTTAAAATTTCTGTAGCAATAGCTTTGTTTTCTTCTAAGAAAAACTGTAATTTTTCAGTTACAATATTTTCGACAATTGGACGAGCTTGGGGCGTACCTAATTTTGATTTAGTTTGACCTTCAAATTGTAATAAAGCTTCTGGTATTTGTAAACTGATAATTGCTGTTAAGCCTTCTCTTGTATCAGATCCTTCTAGATTTTTATCTTTTGCTTTCAAATAACCATTTTCTTTAGCATAATCATTAAATACTCTTGTTAAAGCTGTTTTAAAGCCTACTTCGTGAGTACCGCCATCAGTTGTTTTGACATTATTAGCAAAACTGATAATATTTTCTGAATAAGTATCAGTATATTGAAAAGCAACTTCAACGTTAATTCCATCTTTAGTACCATTAAAATGAACCACTTTATGTAATTCATTTTTACCATCGTTTAAATATTCAACAAAGGATTTTAGACCATTTTCATAGCAAAATACTTCTTGTTTATTATCTTGTTCGTCAATTACTTCAACAGTTAATCCTTTTAGTAAAAAAGCTGACTCCTGCATTCTTTCACAAACAGTAGTAAAAGAAAAATTAGTCGTACTAAAAATTGTTTCATCAGGCATAAATCTAACTTTAGTACCAGTCCGACTAGTTTTATCTAATTTTTGTAAAGGTATTTTTACCTTTCCCCCATTTTCAAAACGAATATAATATGTGTATCCATCTCTTTTAATCGTTACTTCCATCCATTTACTTAAAGCATTGACAACTGAAGCTCCTACTCCGTGTAATCCTCCAGATACTTTGTAACCAGAATTTTCAAATTTCCCACCAGCATGTAAAACTGTGTATATGACCTCTGGTGTACTCATTCCAGATTCATGCATACCAACAGGAACGCCTCTTCCTTCATCTT
>CAMLYN010000086.1 GCA_946491675.1 uncultured Mycoplasmatota bacterium
TTTAATGTAATTTTAACTTTTAAAATTGATTGTAAATATATTATACGAGGAGAAAGTCAATGTTTAAATTATATAAAAATGGAAAGTTATTATTAGTTGCACCTTATTGGGAGGATTTAGTGAATTTTGTGGAAATTATAAAGAAATATAATAAAAAATTTATTAATAGGAAAGATTTTATTATAAAGTGTAACGATGAACTATTTTATTATTGGAAAAGAAAATAAAAAGAAAGGAATCAAAAATATGGATAGATTAGATTATCAGGAAGTTGTAAAACATATAAATATACTAAATGTAGCATATCATTTATGTTTAGAAATAGTAGATCAAAAAGGATATGAAATTAAAGCAATATGCCCTTTTTGTGGTTATAATAAAAATAGTAAAATACCTACCCTATCTTTAAATTCTGCTAATAATAAATATCATTGTGTAAGGTGTGGTGCTGGTGGATTCTCAATAGGTTTATATGCACGAGTAAGAGGAATTGACAATAAAAAAGCATATAAAGAGTTAATTGAAAAAGAGTGTTATTCTCAAAACAGAACAGCAGTAGAAATCAGCCCTATAAATTTATTAGCAGATATAGAAATTAGAGATATGGTATATCGAGATTTACTAAATATGTTAAAATTAGAAGGTCAACATAGAAACTATTTGATAAGAAATGGAATGTTAAACACTTCCATTGAAGATAACTTATATCGTACAGTACCTAAAAACTATATAAAAAGAAGAATAATAGCTCATAATTTATCTAGAAAATATGATTTATCTGGAATACCAGGTTTATTCCAAGAGGAAGATTTTAAATGGTGCTTTAATAGATATGATGGTTTCTTTGTACCAGTTTTCAATGAAGATGGATATATACAAGGTCTTTCAATTCATTTAGACAATCCATTTAATGATTCTGAAGATATATGGTTTTCAAGTAGTGGTAAAATAAATGGAACAGCTACTAAAAATTACATAATGAAAAGTAACATATCTGCAGATACTCAAAATGTTATTTTAACAGATAATTTTATTTTAGGACATCTTATAAAAGATGCCTTAAATTTACCAGTTATTAGTTTTCAAAATATTTCTAATTCATATATGATTTTAAAAGAGATACAAAATACTAATATAAGAAATATTACTTTTGTTATAAGAATACCTAATTGTAACAATAATTTAGATTATATAATAAACCGTATATTTCGAGATTTATTGCCTTTAGGCTATAATTTAGATACTAAATGCATTGATAATTATAACGATATCTTTAAAATAGATTTTTTTGATGAAATATTTGATATTAATTACACATCAAATAAAGTTGCTTAATTATAAATAGTCTATTCTTTTTGAAGGATAGGCTATGTTTTTTTGTTTTTATATGGTATAATCTGCTTGAAAGATAAAGGTGGTTGAATGTTTCATGAAAAAAATATTAATTGTTGAAGATGATGTAGATATTCATAATCTGATTAAAGATATATTGAAAAAGGAAAGATATGATGTGATAAGTGCGTATTCTGGAACAGAAGCAATACTGTTAATAGAGAAGAACAATGTAGATTTAATATTATTAGATTTAATGCTACCTGGATTATCAGGAGAAGAACTTATAAGGAAAATAAAAGATATACCGATTATAGTATTAAGTGCTAAAGTATCGTCAGAGGATAAAGTAAATGTCTTATCGAATGGAGCAAATGATTATATTACTAAACCTTTTGATGCAAATGAATTGTTGGCGCGAATAAAGGTTCAACTAAGAATCAATAAAAATAATAAGGTCGAAACTTTATCATATAAAGATATGAGGCTAGATAGAAAAAGTCATATATTATATATTAAAAACGAAAAAATATATTTAACAAAAATAGAATATATGATTTTAGAACAATTACTATTAAATCCTAAGGAAATTATAACTAAAACTAAATTAATTCAATTATTGAATAAAACTAACAATAATAACTTTTTGAGTTGTACTCAAAAATATGACGAAAATTCTTTAAAAGTTCATATAAGTAATATCAGAAAAAAAATAAGAAATATTACGAACAATGAATATATAGAATCTGTATGGGGAATTGGATTTAAGCTATGCGAATAAAATCTTAACTATTTCTTAACTATTAGTTAACCATTTCCTTAACTAATATATGATAAACTATATCATATAGGAAGGGGGATAAAAATGGAGTATATTTTAGAAACAGAAAATATAAATAAGAAATACGGTCAATTTAATGCTTTAAATAATCTTAATATGCATATTCCAAAGGGAGCTATATATGGTTTGATTGGAAAAAATGGTGCAGGAAAAACAACTTTAATAAGGATAATTTGTGGGTTACAAAAAGTTACATCAGGGAAATATACTATTTATGGAATATCTGACAATAGCAGAAAAATTGTAGAAGCGAGAAAGAGATTAGGTGGAATTGTAGAGACACCATCTATTTGTTTAGATATGACAGCAGAGGACAACCTTAAAGAACAATATAAAATTATTGGTTTGCCTTCGTATGATAATTTGGAAGAAATATTAAAGTTAGTTAAATTAAATGATACGGGGAAAAAAACAGCTAAGCATTTCTCTTTGGGAATGAAACAAAGATTAGGTTTAGCAATTGCATTGGTTGGAAATCCTGATTTGTTAATCCTAGATGAACCAATAAATGGATTAGATCCAGAAGGAATTATTGAAATACGAGAATTGATTTTAAGACTGAATAAAGAAAAAGGTATTACCTTTTTAATTTCTAGTCATTATTTAGATGAATTATCTAAAATTGCTACTTTTTATGGTATTATTGATAAAGGAAGAATAATCAAGGAGATTGATAAAAATGAATTAGAACAAAATTTTAGAAAAAGAACACAAATAACAATAACTAATTTAAAAGAGTGCGTCAAATATTTAGAAGAAAAGAGACTTTCTTATAAAGTTATTTCTGACAATACGATAGATATATATGAAAAAATAAATGTATCTGAATTGGTTATTGAACTTTCAAAAAGAAATTGTACTGTTAATGATTATCAGGAAAAAGGAGAATCATTAGAAAACTATTATTTGAATTTAATAGGAGGTGCAAGTAATGATTAGATTATTAAAAGCAGGGTTATTCAGATTAAAAAAAGATATTTTATTTTGGATATTCATTTTTCTAACAATTGGATTAGCAATACTTACACTAGTAAGATATGTACCGATAGAAGGTATAACTCTTGATAGTGCTTTAAATGAATTTTTAATATACATAGGTTTATTTATAGCCATATTTGTAAGTATTTTTGTGGGAAAAGAACATTCACAAGGAATAATAAGAAATAAAATAATAGTTGGACATAGTAGGTTTTCAATTTTTTTAGCTAATTTGATTATCTGTATAATAGTTTCGCTATTATGTGAATTAATTTATTTAGCAATCATCTTTTTAGTTGGAACACCTCTATTAGGTCAATTGCAAATGACGTTATCTCAGTTTATAGGGATTTTAGTAAATACTATTTTTATAATTATCTCATTTTGTTCTATTTATAATTTTGTTACAATGCTATGCTCAGAGATAACAATATCAACTACTATATGTATAATTCTATTTATAGCAATGTTTATTGCACAAGGTGCATTTAGTTTAACAGCCCATAGTAGTAAATATATAGAAAATGCTTTTTATGATGAAAATGGGAATAAACATATTATTAGCCAAGAAATTGATCCAAATTATCCTGGAGATCAAAAGGTAAAAACTGCTAAAATAATATATTTATCAATACCACAAGGACAGGCTATGGAAATAAAAAATAATAACTTAGATTCATTACAACAAATGACTATTTATTCTATAATTTTAATAGTAATAATAAATATACTAGGTGTTTATATTTTTTCAAAAAAAGAATTAAAATAGGAGGAACAAGTGAATATTAGCTTATTATTGATTTCAATTATATCATCTTTTATATGCATATTTCTATTACTAAAATTGTTTTTGATAAAAAAATCAATTATAGAAATTGAAAAAAATTTTACTAAAATATTAGAATCAGATACTAATAATATAATATCCATATCTTCATCCGATAAAGATATTAAGAATTTAACTATTAACTTGAATGATAATTTAATCGAATTGCGAAAACAAAAATTAAAATATAAAAATGGAAATCAAGAATTAAAAAAAATAGTGACTAATATTTCACATGATTTGCGAACACCTTTAACAGCTCTTAAAGGCTATATTGACTTAATAAACAAGGAAAAATTATCTATTAGTCAGAAAAAGTATTTAAAGATAATACAAAAAAAATCTGATGAATTAAATGAACTTACAGGGCAATTGTTTGAATTTTCAAAAATAATAGATACATTAGAAAAAAATATAAATCTTTCCAAAGATGAATGTTGCATTAATGAAATTTTAGAAGAAACATTGCTAAGTTTTTATAATATTTTTAAGGAAAAAAATATTTTTCCAACAATTAATATTTCAAATAAAAAATTATATAAAAAAGTAAATAAAATTTCAATAGTAAGGATATTTGAAAATATTTTATCTAATGTCTCAAAATACAGTAATGGAGATTTTGAAGTTGAGATGGACGATAATGGAATAATAACTTTTTCAAATAAAGCAAATTCACTAGATGCGACATCAGTTCAGAAGATTTTTGACCGTTACTTTTCAGTAGAAAATGCAAAAGAATCTACCGGAATAGGATTATCAATTGCAAAGCAATTAGTAGAAATGAATGATGGTGAAATATATGCCGAATATAGTAGAGAGAGGCTATATATAAAAATTAATTTTAGATAAAAGGGAGCAATCCCTTTTATTTTTTAGAACAAAAAACTACTGCGAGTATATTGCAACTCGCAGTAGAAAGAGATAGTTCTGTCTGGTTAATTAATTACAATTCGATTTTGAGCAAACCGAATTAATAATACTGCTGCACATGGCAAACCAAATTGCCATTGTTAGGACCGCTAGATACATAGGCTTTAAACTGCCAAGCTCCAGTACTGTTGAAAACTACAAACGGTTTGTCCAAATAGTTGGAACCGTTTCCGTTCACAGGACCAAAAGGTCCATATTTCTGTGAACCGCCGGTTACAAACTCAAACATAACCTTTGTGTCAGCACTACCGCCAGTTACCCAGCATTTGAACTTGGGAGTGAACCCACAGTTGGACATATATCCAACTGAACCAAGCGGAAAGGTAATTTCGTCTCCCTGCTTCATGGGAACGATACCTTCATCATTGGATTCAACGATGGATCTATGTCAAGTTTTTAGACACATTTTTCTACGAATTTATATGTTTTTTC
>CAMLYN010000087.1 GCA_946491675.1 uncultured Mycoplasmatota bacterium
TTGAATTCTTTCTCTTTTTCCTTCAACAATTTTAACATTAACCTTTACTGTATCCCCAACTCTAAATTCAGGAATATCATTACGGATTTGTTTTGAAGTTATCTTATCTACAAGATCCACAATGTCACTCTCCTTTATATAAACTATAATCATAATAACAATATCAGCGGATTACGTCATTAACCATTCTAACATAATATAATAACCATGTCAACTATTTACTTCGTAATATTTTATGCTTTTTGCTATACATTTCAGTAAATATATATATTATAATGCAATATATTATATTCAATAATAAAGAAGAATATATACTTTCTAACAAATCATAAAAATTAAATAATTGATTTTTAAAAATAACTACAAATAAATAATTTATAATTCGATATACAACAATTGAAATAATTGTTATTAGAATACTTGTATATATATTATTTGATAACAAGTAGTTTAATAGTCCTACTATAAAACCAATCATTATAAAAATGAAAAAATTGAAAAAAAGCGTATTTAAATAAGTAATATCATATAAAAGGCCAATAATTGCTACATAGCGAAAGTAGCGATAATTATTATTGTTAAAATAAGGATAAATTATAACTAATGAAACAATTGTAAAAAGGGGTAAAAATAAAGATGTTGGTAAAATATACCGAGATAAAATGCCATCTAAAAGGAAAGAAATAACCGAAACTAAAACAATCATGCATTCCTCTTTAATAAAGTAACATAGTTTATATTATCAAAATTGACTTCTGATTTCATTTCCAAAACATTAGATAAATCAAATGTATCCGTTCTAACCCCTGTTATTTTTCCAATTATAACACCTGCTGGAAAAATATCCCCCATGCCTGTAGTTGTTACAATTGAACCATTTTCAATTTGATCAGTTTGAGAAATACCTTCGATTATATGCGTTTTTGTTTCACTATCATAACTACTTAAAATGCCATAAACATAGTCGTCATCTGTTTGAATTTTAACTGATATTTTTTCAACGACATCTGTTGCCGTGATTAATCTAATAGTACTATTAAATGTAGTTGTTGATATAACTTTGCCGATTAAACCTTCACCAACAACTGCCGGCATTCCAATCGTAACACCGTCATGCTCTCCTTTATTAATTGTAATCGTATCATACCAATAACCTAAGTCCCGATTAATTACAGTTGCGCTAAGTTGGGTATATTCTGATAATGCATTATTTATATTTAGTAAGGATTTCATTTCTTCCAATTGTTTCTTCAACTCATCATTTTCATATTTATAATGTATATTATTTTCATTTTCCTGTTTTAAATTCAAATATTCTTCGTACATTTTGTTTTTTTCTTTATTTTCAGATATTTTATTGGTGAAAAATTCAATTGGATAACCAAGTATCTTTTGAACAGTTAAAACACTATCTTTAATAGTCTTTTCAAAAATAGTTAATTCTCGATCAGTTATAACAACATTAACAATAAACCCAACAATTAAGCAAAAAATTAAAACACAGACAATAATTATTTTGTTTTTTTTATTTTTACGATTTTTCTTGTACATATTTTTCCACCCTTATATATTATATCCAATTTAAACTATTTTTAAAAGAAAAAAAGAACAATTCTTTTACTTCAAATTAAATTTACTTTTAATTTTGTCAACTGTTCTTTTTGGATTGCTACAAAACATATTATATAGCTCACGACTCTTCTTTATCTCTTCAATTATTTTTATATCATTATTTGCCATTTTGACAGGATATTCTTCCCCATCTTCATTTATAACTTTAACGTCCATTCCTAAAACATACTTTGCATCTAAATCTAATATTTCGATTAATTTTAAAAAGTTTCCCATATTAGGAGTTCTGGTTCCTGTTTCATATCCACAAATTGATACTTTTGATACGCCTAACAATCCGCCCAATGTTTCTTGAGACATTTTCTTAGCCAATCTAGCCTCTTTTAATCTTTCACCTATTATCATAATAACCTCCGTAATCAAATTGTTAACTTCATTATACCATATATTGAGATAATTACAACTTTTTTAATTTTTTGTTAACTTTTATCTTGAAATTAATTATAAGTTAATGTATAATTAATTGTAGGAGGCGATATGATGAATAAATTACAGGAAAACCGTATCAAAAATAATTATAGCTGTCAATATATGGCAAATAAATTAAAAATAAGCAAATCTTTCTATTGGCAAATAGAAAACAAGAAAAGAAGACTGAGTTATGACATTGCAGTAAAGATAGCTAGCATTTTTGGAACTAAACCTGATAATATTTTTTATGAAGAATACAGTAAAAAACAAGAATGTTAAACTTCTACTTCTTGTTTTTTGCTAGATAAAAACGTTACGCGTTCAGCAACAACTTCCATCACATTTCTTTTAATATCTTCAGAATATTCAACCAATCTAGTTTGAATGCGACCACGAACTCCTATTAGATCGCCCTTTTTACAATATTCGGCAGTTGATTCAGCAATTCCCTTCCATAAAACACAAGAAATAAAATCAGTTTCATATTCGCCATCAATATTTTTATATGGTCTTTGAACTGCTAAAGTTATATTAGTAACTTTGTTTCCGTTTTCAGTCTCTCTTACTTCTGGTTCTCTTACTATTCTTCCAACGATAATCGATTGATTAAGCATATTTTACCTCCTTTCGCAACCAATATAACACAGTAAAAATATTGATGCAAATAGGCCTTTTTTAATTTTATTACTTAAAAACTGGTCATTTTTTAATTTTGATCATTCATTTTTTTAATTTGTACATATAGAAATTATTTTTTTAGATAACTATTAATTAATTAAGCATATCAAAATTGAATTTTAATAAAAAATTAAAAAATTATCGTTTTTTCACGATAATTAGTCACATTGTAAAAAATATTTTACATCTTTAACATCTTTTGTTGTTTCATCAATGATAAGTTCAACATATGAATCATCACTACACTTTTCAATTTTAGTTAAATCAAAGCTAGCTTGAACTTGTTCGTTAGCATCTTTTAACTGTTTAATTGAAACTGTTGGATTGGTTAAACCTTCACTTCCTTTTTGGTAATTATTATAAAAAGTTGTTGCATATTCTTTCATTACCTCTTCATATTTTTCTTGGCTACCACATCCAACTAAAACTAATGAACAAGCTAAAGCAGTTATAATCAATATTTTTTTCATAGGTCCTCCTTTATTTTAACAATGATATTATATCATAATTTTTGCATAAAATATATAATCTTTTATTTTTTGTCGGAAATATTAATTATATTGTCTAGTATTTTTTTTATACCCCACCATGGTAATAATGCACATTTTTTTCGTCCCGGTTGTTTGTAAATATCATCATAAACAATTGCTTGTTCCAACTTGCTTTCATCATATTCTCTATTTTCAATCATGCTTTCAAAATTTTGATATATTTTTTTTGCATCCTCAACTGTTTTTCCAATTAATGTATCAATCATTATGGAGGTACTACTAGTACAAATAGCACAAGCTTCTCCATCAAAACGAATATCGATGATTTTATTATTTTCTATTTTTACCATTAGATTTATTTCATCAATACAACTTTCATTATTAGTATTAGAAAACATATAAGTATTATCATCAATTAATCCTTTATTTTTTGGATTTTTGTAATGTTCTAAAATAATATCTCTTTTCAATTTAGCATTATCATTCATATAAATCACTCATTTCTTATATTAATTATAGTTTATATACCTTGTATCGTCAATATTTTTCACTTTTAAGTATCACATTGTTATATATTAATGAGATATTTTTAATATCTCATAACCAAGTAATTCTATTCTTTCAGAAATTAAACTTTTATTAGTATTATTCTTTACTAAATCAGTTGATAGATATTTCTTTAAATCATCAGGAAAAATTGTAGCTATATTATCAATTCCAGATATCACGGCGCCCAAAAAATTAGCGCCACTAGAAATTCCAACTCCTAAGCCTAATTTAGATGCTAATAGTCTAGCCATATTAATAGCATCATTATCATCTATTAAAATTATATCATCAATCACGTTTTTATCAAATAAACTAGGAATAAAATCATCACCAATTCCTTCTATTTTATGAGTTCCTGTTTTTACTCCTTTTGTAATCATCGGTAAACTTTTAGGTTCTAAAGCCAAAATTTTGATATTATTATTTTGTTCTTTTAATCTTTTTGCTACGCCCATCAAAGTTCCACCTGTTCCAACACCACTAATAAAACCGCTAACTTGAGGATATTGCTTTAAAATTTCATTGGCTGTTGTATTATAATGAACTATAACATTATCATTATTGTCAAATTGATTTGGTCTGAATCCATTAATTTTAATAGCTAATTCGTCAGCTCTTCTAATACACTCCTTAAAACCACCGTCTTCTTGTGATACCAAATATACAGTTGCTCCATATAATCTCATTATTTTTATTCTTTCTTCACTAACCCAATCTGGCATAAAAATATAAACAGGATTTTCACGTAACGCACCAATTGCTGCAAGTGAAATTCCTGTATTACCACTAGTAGCTTCAATTATAGGTTGGCCTTTTTTTAACTCATTATGTTCGTACGCTTTGCTAATTATATAATCTGCCATCCTATCTTTAATACTTCCTGTTAAATTATAATACTCTAGTTTTACATATACGCTCTTAATATTGTTATCATATTTATAATTTATTTTTATCATTGGGGTATTACCTATCAAATTATTCATATTAAGCATCATTCCTTTCCGCCTCGCTTGAGGCTCGTCTTCAAGGCATACATAGCTATGAAAACTTGTAATAAATTTATTTTTTTATATAATATATTATCGAAGGAGTGTGTTCTACAAAGCACGTGAGGGTGAGTTGCAGACTTCCTGTAACTCTTAGGATTAAACCAGTATATTAAGCAGTGCAAGTGCAGTTTTTTCAAGCACACATAAGTAGTCCCTTTGAGGCTGTAGGTTAATCATTGACTTTAGTTAATTCTTAGTGTTAACTGCATAGACAACTCACTCCTTCAAAATTTTTTTGAAAGGAGTTTATATGAAAGTTGTTTATCCAAAAGTTTGTGGTGTTGATGTTCACAAATCTTTTATTGTTGCTGTTATT
>CAMLYN010000088.1 GCA_946491675.1 uncultured Mycoplasmatota bacterium
TGAGCTAATCGCCCAAATACCTGTGGACGTATTTAACTATATCATTTAATTAGCTAGTTTGTCAAGAACTTTTTTGTTTTTTTTCCATTTTTTTCAAACTTTCGTCAATCCAAATTGGTAATTTATATGCTAATGTCTTAAAACCTAAACTTGTTTCAACTATTTTTTTTCTCTTTTTACTATTTCTTTTCTTATAATTTATATTTTTAATACTTAAACTTAAATGACATTCTTCATCGTTTACCCCAATTATTTCCACATATATAGTATCACCAATATTAACATAATCATGTATATTTTTAACAAAACCATTTGATATTTCTGAAATATGAATTAAACCACTATAAAATTCATCTAAAGAAACAAAAATACCATAAGATTCTATTCCGGTTACAACACCCTCGACTATTTTTCCTTTCGTATATTTTGCCACTTTTTCCACCTCTAGTACAATTATATCATATTTTAAGCAAAAATACTTTACTTAAATTTAAAACTAATATATAATACTTTTTGGTGATTAAAATGAAAAAAAATGAAGAAGAAATGATTATCGATATTATTGATCATCTTCGTCCGTTTTTAATTAATGATGGTGGGGATATTGAATTTATAAAATATGAAGATAATGTTGTTTATATTAAAATGACAGGTGCGTGTGCTAACTGTCATATGTTAGATTTAACTTTAAAAGAAGGTATCGAAGCTGCAATCAAAAGTGAAGTACCTAATGTTAAAGAAGTTATTAATATCAATTAATGTTCTAACCATTCAATATTTAACTGATTATTTTTGAAATGATAGTATATTTGTTTTAATATTTTCTCATAACTATCAGCTTTAATAATAATCTTTTTTATTTCACTTTCATCAATTTCATTATTGATGATTTTTTCATATATATCAAAATAATAAGTAGGAAAAAGCATTCTCGCTAAAAATAATTTTCCCTCATTAATATTCAAGTGATTATAATTTAAAAACAATTCTAGCTCTTGACTAATGTCTATATTATGAAAAAAACGATATTTAAAATATTCACATATATCTCTAATTCTTACATCAATTACTATATTTAAAGGATTATATAACTCAAATGAACTATCGCTAATTCTTCGGTGTGATAAACTCAAAACTACATCTTTTTTATCAGTATTATTAACTAAAATAATTGCATTTTCTGCCAAACCGATATAATAATTAAAGCTATCTCTAATAAGTGGATATTTTCTTCCAATTTGACTTAATTGATATTCTAAATAGTCAATCTTTTCGGTCCATAATAAAGACCAATCATCACGTCTTAATTTTGGAAAATTAAAAGGTATATTAATGTTATTTAATTCAATTATTTTATTTAAATTAATTTTATCATTAATAAAAATTTGTAATAATATATAGTTATTATTATTAATTTTAGTAATTATTTCTTCATTAATATTTAAAATAATCTCATGAAATGGTAAAAATTGATTTAAATAACTACCTAATTTATAAATATCATCTAATTCTTCAAAATTATCATACTTTAATAAAAGATAATTCTTATTATCCACTTTAAAATAATAATTTTTTTCTTTTTGGTGAATAGTATTTATATTCAAATTATAATAATAATTTATTGTATTTTTCAATATATTCACCTCAACTAATTTTATGTTTTTGAAATTAAAAATAGTAGTTGTTATTCTACTATTTCTTTTATTTTATCAATTATTTCTTTATATTTATCAATTTGTTCTTCTAAAGAATTAATTTCTTGTTCTAATTCTTTATTTTTTTCCAATTGTTCTTTATATAGTTCCTCATAATCTAAAGACACTTCTTCAATTTCTGGTTCTTCTTCAGCTTCATCTGGAATAATAGTAACACTTTGTTTTACTTTTTTATTCTCTGATAATAAATTAACTAAATTGCCTTGTAATTTAAACACTCTTGTATCTTGTAAAACAATATCATTTAAATTATTTTCATCTAAATCAATTATATTTAATTCACTACCATCGCGATTATTTCTTACTATTTCTTTAATAATTTCTTTAATTAAATTCCATTCATCATTATCAGTAATTATACATGCTTTAGTTCCAATAATTTTTGAAGCATATAATTTAGTATAGCCAGATTCGTCAATTTCATTTAAAGAATAGATTAAATATTCTGTATCATTATTAACGAAGTATCTAATTACTTCAACATCAGTAAAATCGTCCGTTAAATTTTTAATCTTTCTTGCCAAATTAACCATCTCCCATCTACAATTAAATCATACCACATAAAATAGAAAAAAACAAGAAGTATTTTTGCCATAATGTAAAATAAAAAGACATAAAACTAATTAATCGTTTCATGTCTTTTTGGTCTAGAACATTCAATTTTCAAATCCATCATTGTCTGAGTAATTGCTGTTTCTACTTCTGGTAGAGCTTCTTTTTGCAAGTTAGAAAGCATAACAACTTCTTTTACAGTATCAATACAGATTTTACCCCATAAAATTCCCATCATCAAAGTTAAGTCATTATACATATCTGATGTAATTGAAATAAATAAATAACCAAATATTAATCTTTTTTGAGCAACAATAATTCTTTTATCTGTCACAACAACAATAAACGTTCTAAAAATTTCATAAGAATGATGATTCTTTTGACAAGCGAAAACATATTTTACTGTTTCATCAGGATTAATATGCATTTGCGCTATTTTACTATGTGCCTTAATTCTCCAAGCAATTGTTTTAGGATATTTTCTCTTAAAAGCTAATGCTTGTTCATAGATATTCATTCAATAACCTCATTTTCTTCTAGGAATTCAACATACTCATCTTCTGTAGCCAATTGTTCAATCATATCAACTATTTCACCATCTTGAACAATCATTATAATAGGTGTTCCCCATTCTTCTTCTTGAAAATACTCTAAACTTTCTGAAAATTTTTCTCTTTCATCTTCATCAAGTTTAGCATAGTCGATATAGTTAATTTCTATTTCATTATCACGTGCTACATCGTTTAAAATTACTTTAGCTTGAACACAATAACCACATGTGGTTTGACCTACTACTATAACTTCTTTATCTTTACTAGATAATAATTTTTCATATGTTTCGTAATCGATATAATTAAGATCTAATTTTGCTTCTTCATCAATAAGACCATTATCTTGTAAAAACTCAAAAACAACATTATAATCATCATAACCATCTTGAGTGTCAACTACTTTTCCATTAGAAACAATTGCAAGATAAGGAGTTCCAACCTTAGTAAGGCCTAAATCATTAATAACTTTACGAACATAACTACTAGACATTTCATTAATATCAATATATAAATAATCAAATTCATAACGACTAGCCATGTCTTGTAAACTTGGATTTAACAAACTACAATAACCACATGTAGATGATCCAAGATAAACTAATTTATTCTCACTACCATTAAAATCAGCTGTAAACTGTTCATATATTTCTTTTGAATCTTGTCCTCCAGCATAAACAAAACCAATACTTCCTATAATAATTAAAATAACTACACCAACAACAACTAACATCTTTTTACTTTCACTCATAATAATACCTACTTTCTATATTTTATATGAAACTAAAAATGTATTTATATCCGTCTCGCAATATATTATAACATTTATTAATTTTAATTGCAAATAAATATTTAATTTTATTAAAGTAAAATGCAATTTTCACAATATTTTCACGTAACAAATATCAAAAAAACTTTTAACAAATTTTATAAATTATTTTTCATATTTTGTTTATCCATTTTTATCAATTATAAGAATTTTGTTATATTTCTAATAAAAAACTGTTGTATTTTTATCAACAGTTTAAGATAACTATAAAAATAACTTTTATTTTAAACTATTTGTCCAAGTAGTAATATCAGAATCTGATGGATTAGAATTAAAACGATGTCCTTTTCTTATACTAATCATTGTATCACTCTCTTTATCTATGATTTACATACAAAAATAGAGTATACCTATCTGATATACTCTATTCACCATTTACTTTATCATCTATTTTATTACTTATTTCTTTTAAAGTTTCTAAATATGCTTTTTCCACAGGGCTTATTGTTTTCACTTGATATTTTCTATATTCATTTTTTGCTTTTTCAATCGCTATTTTATGACTAACGGTACCTGATCCAACAAGTATTTTTTCACCAGCACTAGAAAGGATTGTATCTAATTGCCTAATATAATCTTCCATATACATTGGCCTATGCCTAATAGCTTGTATTTCTGCAAAATCAAAATATCCTGATACTAAATTATTTATAGTTCTTCTTCTGTTAAATAATTTTTTGCAATTACAACATCTTGTAACACAGGAATTTCTCCTTTAAATGTTGTCAATCCCATAAAAGGCTTTTCAGCATCTGCTCTTTCATAGATTACTTCTAAAGCAGTATGTCCGTGTGCTACATAATGCAATTTATTCTGTACAATTTTAAAAAATTCAATTGATTTATTATCTTTCGGATCATAGTCTACCGCAGTTGCGTATAAATCAAGGACTTGTCTGTATAATACTTTTTCAGATGACCTTATATCTTTAATTCTAGCAAGTAATTCTTTCCAATAATTACCGCCACCATTTCCTTTAAGTCTTTCATCATCCATAGTAAAACCTTTAATCATATACTCTTTTAATCTTTCGGTTGCCCATTTTCTAAAATTAGTAGCAATTTTAGATTTTATTCTATACCCTAAAGAAATAATCATATCTAGATTGTAATATTTAACTTTTCTTTCAACACTTCTATTTCCTTCTTGTTGAACTGTCAAGAATTCCTTGACAGTTGAATCTTCATCTAATTCTTCTTCATCAAAAATGTTTTTTATATGTAAACTAATATTTTGTTTAGTTGTATCATATAACTCAGCCATTTGTTGCTGTGATAACCATACGGTTTCCCCATCAAGTTTTACATCTATCTTTGTCTTACCATCTTCTAATTGATATATAACTATATTATTTTTTTCTTCCATTAAAGCCTCCTCTCATAATAAAGTCAAGTATTTTCTATACAAAACTTTATAAAATTTTAT
>CAMLYN010000089.1 GCA_946491675.1 uncultured Mycoplasmatota bacterium
TTCAATTACTTTAACCTTATCACCAAAAATATTAGTTAATCCTTGACTACTCCAGTTATCAATATGTTCAGCCATCGGACTTGAAGGAGTAATAGGATAAATACCTGCTACTTCGGTAAATAAATAAGAAGCATTACTACAAGCTTCATTGCCATCAATTATAACTTTTTTCAACATAATCACCAATTCAATTATACTATAAAATTTAATAAAAAGTAAAATTATTTTTATTTTGTTACTTCAACAGTTCCTGCTTTAGTAACAACAGTTCCTGTTTCAAAATAATAAGTTCCAGAATCTACCAGTTCAAGTATGGGTCCCCAATCAAATGCACGACCAGTTTTATTAATTATTTTGGATAAATTTTTATTAGATTGTAACCCAAAAAAGCTATCAAAAAATTTATTAAAAGCTCTTTGTTCAATATAATTAACACTTTTCCCAATTGTTACTGTAGTTAAATTATTATCAGAAAAAGCAAACCCATCAATTCTTAAAACCTGATCAGGAATTATAACGCTCGTTAATTTATTTTTTTCAAAAGCAGCATATTCTATAGTTTTCAAACTATCTCCAAGTTCTAAAGACGCTATCTGATTTTCCGAAAATGATCTATAACCAATTGAAATAACACTATCAGGAATAACTAAATTAGTTAATGAATTATTATTAAAAGAATAATCACCAATCACTTCTAAACCATCAGGAAAGGTGACACTTGTTAATTCACATTCTTCAAATAAACTACCTGCTATTGCTTTAATTCCACTAGGTATAATTATATCTTTAGCTGTTCCATTATATTTTATAAGGATATTATTAATAACAAAAAATTCATCTTGATTATTATCATAAAACGGATTACCGATAAAAGTAGTTACATCTAACATTTCGATATTTTCAGGTAAATTTATTGTCTGTAGTTGATTATAGCTAAAAGTATGGTCTTCTAAAGAAGAAAGGCTTTTAGATAAAGTTAAATTCGTCAAATTATTATGACTAAATGCAGAGCTATCAATTCGATAAACACTATCAGGAATAACTAGACTAGTCAAATTATTACCTTCAAAAGCTGAATAACCTATTTCTTGAACAGTATTTGGGATGACAATATTAGATAACTGATTATTTTCAAACAAACCGTCATTTATTATATTAATACTATTAGGTAAACTTACTGAAGTTAATAAATTATCAATAAATGCTTCTTTGCCAATATCTTCTATACTATTAGGTAAAGAAAGATTTTGTAAATGATTATAAGCGAAAGCTTCTGAAGCAATATATTGAATATTATTATTAAAAATAACTTTAGTAAGATTATTTTGTCTAAATGCACAAGGCATTATATAAATTAATTCTGTTGCTTGACTAAAGTCAATACTATTTATAAGACTAACTTTATTTATCAATAATGAATTATCTAAAAATTGGGGATTGGATTCAATAATTTCATTTTTTTCTGGTGCAGGTGTAGTTCCAAAAGCTGCCACTCCTATTCCAACCACATCCTTTCCATCAAGTTGTTTAGGTACAACAACATCAACACCACCTCTATTATCATATCCGGTTATTACTACAGCAATTTTAGATACAAGATTAGTTACAACTGAATTGTTTTTCAAATCAGCTAAAATAGGTGAATCAGGGCTTAATGAATTTAACAAATCTGCAAAGCTTTCTTCATAAACTTCATTTCCTTTACAAAATGAATCCCATTCTTCATCGGTAAAATCATAATCAAAATTAGCTTTCATATAAACTAAACAATTGTCATAATTTATATCAAATGATTCAATAAAATTAACATCACGATAAGTAAAATATTGTTCTTCCGTTGTAATGATACATTCTTCATTATACTCATATTTATATTGATTAGTACTACTATCCCATCTATACATTACACAACCAGTCATACTTTCATTATTTCTTGGATCGATTACATCCTTATCTTCTAAAAAACCACTATTAATTAACGTCTGCAAATTTAGACGTTTAGTATTAGTATCAGGAACTATTCCTTGACTTGTTACATACATTCTTGATGCTTCAAGGATTCCATCGACACTTCTTTGATATGCTTGTTCTCTTGAATTAGTTAATACATTATCAATTATCGGAAATGTTATTAAAGCTATTATTGCTAAGATAATTAACACACCTAATAATTCTATTAGTGTAAAGCCAAATTTATTTGACTTAGAATTCATTATATTCCCACCTTTCAATTTAATAAATTATTTTTTTACCTTTATTTGGACTGAAGAGTATTTAGCATGAGTATTATTACGGGTTTCATATGCTTTTTTTATAGTTAAAATAATAATATTTCTAATTGTTTTCGCACGAAAAACTTCTTTTTCATAATTATTTAATTTTTTTATAAACTTATTAAAACATCCCATACTATTCGCATACATTAAATAATAAGGTATTACTTCTCGATCAGTTATATTATCTTTAATTAATGTTTTTTTTAAATTAATGTATTTATAATATTCAGTCAATCCTTTGACAGTTCGTTTACGAAACAAAATAAAATAAATTAAAAATATACAAGCTAAAACAATAATAACAATAGAAGAATAATAAGTATTTTGATTAATTAAAAAAGATCCCAAAAATATTCCAACCACACAATATATGATGCCAATTATTTTAAATACTAGTAAATTCTCATAATATTTTTCTTCTTCAGCTTCACTAGTAGCAAAATTAAGCCAATTAGAATAGTTTTTTAAAAATTCATCAAAATCTTCTTGAGCTTGATAAATAATTTCTTCTAAAGAAATTTTATTTTTTTCGTTAAATAACATCCTAATTATTTTTTCTTCACTAATAGACAAATCATTTACCTTATTTTTTTTTAAAGTTCTTCTTTTTTCATCGAATGTTATGGTTTTATTTTCAATTAAATAAAGTAGTGATGAAGCCAAATCATAATTCGTGACTTTTTTCTTTAAAAGATAACCAATTTTAAATGGGTTTAACTGTTTGTTTAATTCAAACTCTTCATTATCAACTTGATGGTTATATTTTTTATAAATTTGATATAAAATAATCAATAATCCAATAATCCAAATTGTTATAATACTAGTTAAAGCAACTTTTAAAATTTCTTCTCTTCTTTCTATTTTAGGCTCTATATTCATTAGTCTTATTAATAGTTCAGTTTTTAACTCATCAGTTTCTCTTAAATTAGAAACATTTTCAAAGGCAATATTATAATCATTACGATTATAACTATTTTCTACATTATTGACACTATTATAAGCTTCATCTCTTAATTGGTTATATTCTTCATCTTTAGGATCAATAGCTTCTAAATCTAGATTTTCTTCTAAATCAACTATTTTATCTAAAATGATTTGTCCAGTTTTCTTATTAGTATTAACTATGTTATTATCAAAAATCAATCTAAAATCAAAAGAATCATCTTTATTTAATGATTTAAGCTTAATTAAAACAGTCTCTTCATCAAGATATTTAAATTTAGTTTCACTACCATGAGTCCAAATTTGTAAATTTTCTTTATTATTAGGAATATGAATGGTTATTTCTAAATTGGTAATTGTTTCTGTTGAATCAGCGAACAAGTACATAGCTAATTCAGCTACATCTTGATGATTAATAACCATATTTTCTAAGGTATAATCGATATAAAAATCTTTATTCATACGACTTGGATTATATATTTTATATATTTCACCGTTTTCTTTTTTTGTAATAGTATAAACGCTGTGGTCACCTTTTAATGCGTCATCAACTAAATTAAATAAATCTCCTTCTTCTTGTAATTCTTCCATTGTTGCATCTTGTAAATAGTTTATAGCTCTTACTTCGTTTAGTTTTAAACCACTTCCATTATAAAGATTCTTATCGACACTTGCTAAAATATCGCCTTTGTAACCATGATAATTGTTCTTATAATTTACAACTCTTTCATATCCGTTATAAACTCCTTCCATTTGAAAAGCTTCAATAACCTTAACATCACCGTTTTCAAGTATCGTTAAATCAATTCGATAATTTGTAACTTCGTAACTAGCTAATACAGTTGGAATAAAAAACAAAAAACCAATAACAAAACAGATTATTTTTTTCATTTATAACCTCCAAAAAAAGCTTACTTGATGTAAGCTTAAAATTGTACTTTTGGTGCTTCTTTAGAAGCTTCATCAATCTCAAAAAAGGCTTCTGGTTTAAAATTGAATAATGAAGCAACAATATTTGATGGGAAAACTTCTAATTTGTTTTTATAATTAAGAACAGCATCATTATAAAACTGTCTAGCATATTGAATTTTATCTTCTGATTCTTTTAAATTAGCTTGTAAATCTAAAAAGTTAGTATTAGCTTTTAAATCAGGATAAGCTTCAGCTACAGCCATAAGTCTTCCTAAAGCACGTGATAATTCACCATCAGCTTTGATTTCTTCTTCAGTTGTTTTAGCATCAACAAATTTGTTTCTTGCTGCCATAACGTTTTCTAAAGTTTCACTTTCATGTTTAGCATAACCTTTGACAGTTTCAACTAAATTAGGTATCAAATCTGCTCTTCTTTTTAATAGTACATCAATTTGTGCCCATTGGTCTTTTACTTTATTTCTTAAAACAACTAAACTATTGTAAGTCATTCCAATAAATAATAGTATTATTACCACAATTACAGCAACTACTATTAGGGCAATCATCCATCCTTCCATATTCTTAACCTCCGATATTATTATATAATATTTTAAAGAAAAAATAAATACATATTTTAAAAATTTTTAGACAAAATAAAAGTGAAAGGAAATGATTATTATGAATATCGATATTAGAAAACACATTTTAAATAATTTCAAAAATGCTGATGGGAGTGAAATTAAGGCTTCAATTGAAGCATCAATTGAAAAAAAAGATGAAATTACATTACCAGGATTAGGTGTTTTTTTTGAAGTATTATGGAGTAATAGTGACGAAAATAGTCGAGAATATATCTTAAATACGTTAAAAAATTCATTAAAATAACAAAAAAAGGTTGACAAAATCAATCTTTTCAAT
>CAMLYN010000090.1 GCA_946491675.1 uncultured Mycoplasmatota bacterium
TAAAAATAGGGTGGCGACCATCCGAGGCTGGTCTATGGAGAAAACAAAGTTTTCTGTGAAGTAGAAAATCTTTACTGTGAAGTAAAGGCATTCAAAACTTGTTTTGAATTTTGTTCCAAAAACTTTAATTATAAATGAATTTGCTAGAGCGTTAGTTCCAAATGAGCAGAATGTAACTAAAAAAAGTTTATAAAACACGTTTTATTCGTGTTTTTTTATGGTATAATTAATATATAAGTAGGTGAGTTATGTTTAAGAAAAAGTTTAAAAAAGAAAAACCATCTTTGCTTAATAGTTTTTATTATGCTTTTCAAGGAATTAAAGTTAATATATTAACCGAAAGAAATTTGGCAATTCACGTTTGCGTTATGTTATTAGTGATCGTGTTTGGATTTATTTTTAAAATTAGTACAACTGAATGGTTAATATGCATTTTATTATTTGGTTTTGTTATTACTTTGGAATTAATGAATACGGCTATAGAGACTGCCATTGATATTTGTATGCCAGAAATTAATCCGAAAGCAAAATTAGCTAAGGATACAGCAGCTGGGGCAGTATTAGTAGTAGCTATTGTGGCGGTTGTTGTAGGAATAATA
The DNA here is from genome assembly GCA_946491675.1 of uncultured Mycoplasmatota bacterium. The sequence continues at coordinate 600 of CAMLYN010000090.1, forward strand.
ATTTTTGGACCTAAAATAATTGATTTAATAATTAAATAGGAGGAGCTTTATGATTAATCAAACTATTTTTAGAGCTTATGATATTAGAGGTATTTATGAAGAACAAATAACTAATGAAACAGCTTATATTTTGGGTAGAAGTTTTGGTAGTTATATTAAATTAAGAGGTAAAAATGAGGTTTTAGTAGGTTATGATAATAGAATATCTTCACCTATTTTGGCTGATAATTTAATTAAAGGAATATTAGAAAGTGGTGTGGATGTAATTAATTTAGGTTTAGTTACTACGCCAATGTATTATTTTGCTAGACAGCATTTAAATAAATGGTCAGCTATTATGATTACTGCTTCTCATAATCCAAGTAATCATAATGGGTTTAAAATTTCTTTTGATGAGAAAGGAAATGCAGCTGGAGATGAAATCATTGCTTTTAGAGATTTTACCAATAAAGGTGATTTTTTAACTGGTTCAGGTAAATTGCATACTTATAATATTAAAAATGAATATATTGATTTGATTATTAATAGTTTAAAAATAAATAAGAATATTAAAGCCGTTTTTGATTGTGGTAATGGAACCGTATCAATTATTCTTAAAGAGATATTAGATAAATTAAATATAACTTATGATTTGTTATATTGTTACAGTGATCCAACTTTTCCTAATCATCATCCAGATCCTTCAGTTAGTAATAATTTAATTGATATTCAAAAAAGGGTAGTTGAATTAGGTTATGATATTGGTATTGCTATGGATGCTGATGGTGATCGTGTTAGAATTATTGATGAAAAAGGTAATATTATTAATTCTGATGTTTTTATGATAATTATGTATCGATATTTAAATAATGAATTAAAAGTTCGTAAAGCTTTATATGATGTTAAATGTTCTAAAGCTTTAGTTGATGAGTTGGAAAAATTAGATTTAGAACAAATTATGTATCGAACTGGCAATTCTTATATGTATCGGAAAATGCATGAAGAAAATTTAGATTTTGCTGGTGAGTATTCTGGTCATATGTGGTTTGGAGATCGTTTTTATGGCTTTGATGATGGATTATATGCTGGGCTTAGAATGGTGGAAGTATTGTCTAATACTGATAAAAAGATGTCAGAATTGTATAATGACATAAATGTTTATTATTCTACTGATGAATTAAAAATAGATACGACTGAAGAAAGAAAATATAAAATAGTTGATGCAGTTAAAGATTATGCAATTAATAAAAATTATAAATACAATGACATTGATGGTGTTAGAGTCGAATTTAATGATGGTTGGGCACTTGTTAGATATTCAAATACAGGTCCTGTGATAAGTGCGAGATTTGAGGCAAATACAAAAGAAAGGTTACAACAAATTAATGATGAATTTATGCCGATTATTGATAGAATGAAATAAATTTAAATATATAAATTATTTTGTAAGTTTTAAGTTTGATATGTAAAAATAGAATTTATTAAATGATAAAGTTAAGTAGTTTTGATGTAGTTTTGTAGTACCAATTTTTTTGAAAGGTAAATGTTAATGAAAAATTATGTTGAAATAGTAAAAGTAGGAACTTTTTATCAAGTTTTTGGTAAAGATAGTTTGATAATAAATTATTTATTTAATTACAAAATTAGTCATAATCGATGTGGTTTTCCTCTTAAAAATATTGATTATGTTATTTCAGTATTGAAAAAAAATCATATTAATTTTAGATGTGAAGATATTGTTTCAAAATACGATAATAATAAATATTTTGATATTTATTATGAAGCTGAACATAAAATGGAAATAAAAAAAAGAATTGATAGTATAATTGATTGTTTATATAATGATAATTTATTGTTGGAAAAGGTTGAAGATTTGTGCAGGATAAATTAATAATAGCGACAAATTTAAAAAAAACAATCAATTATATTGAAAAAACAGTTATAAATTATCCTAATAAATATAAAGTTTTAAAAGAAAGAATAATTAATATATTATATGAAATTTTAGAACTTACCTATTATGCTAATTGTTTAAATGATAAGAAGAATACTCAAGGTTTAATTATTAGTAAGATAAAAATGCTTGATTTTTATTTAAAGCAGTCATTAGATAATAATTTAATATCTAATAAAAAATATGTTAGTTATACTAATTATTTATTGGATATTAGTAAATTGATTTATGGTTGGATGAATGAAAAGAATAAGCAATTTATATGAAAAGATTTGTGATATTAATAATATTATGGATATGTATAAAAAAATAAAAATATCAAATAAAATTCGTAAAGAAAAATTTGACGATTTTTATTCGATGAATGTTGTTGACATCTATAATAAATTGATATCTAAAAATTATATTTTTGATAAATATAATATTTTTACTATTTTTGAACCTAAAGAAAGAATCATTATGTCTTTAAAAATCAAAGATAAAATTGTAAATCATTTAGTAGCTTATTATTTTTTAGATTTTGAAAATAGTTATATTGATAGTAATATTGCTGCAAGAATTGGTAAGGGAACATCTTATGGAATAAAATTAACTAAAAAATATTTAAATCAAATTAAGGACAAAGAGTTTTATATATTAAAATTTGATATAAAAAAGTATTTTTATAATATTGACCATAATAAATTGAAGGAAATGGTTTTAAGAAAGATTAAGGATAAAGATGCTTTAAATTTGATCTTTCAAATTATTGATAGTACTAATTATATAAATAATTATGGTTATGTTCCTGGCAAAGGAATTCCTATTGGAAATATGACAAGTCAGGTATTTGGAATATTTTATTTAAATGACTTAGATCATTTTATAAAAGAAAAACTTAAAATTAAATATTATATTAGGTATATGGATGATGGTATTTTAATTCATGAAGATAAGGATTATTTAAAATATTGTTTGTCAGAAATAACTAAATTTTTAGCTGAATATAAATTAATTTTAAATCATAAAACTAAAATATATACTAAAAAAGAAGGATTAACATTTTTAGGATTTAGATTTATTGTTAAAAATAATAAAGTTTTAGTTAAAGTAAGAAATGAAACTAAAAGAAAGTTTCAAAAGAAAATGCGAAAGTTGTATGTTCTTTATAAAGATAAAAAAATAAGTTTTGAAAATTATTATCAGTCATTTAGTAGCTATAAAGGGCATTTGCAAAATGGTAGTTGTTATAATTTAATTAATAAGAATATGCGTTTTGATACTTTTGAGGGAATTGAAGTTAAGGTAGAAGATTATTTGTAGGGATAGTGCTGTATAGTGCCTCCAATCCGAACAACGCTTGGAACGTCAACAACAATGGTGAACTCAACAACAACGACGTTGACAACTCTGACAACGCGGGGGTCCGCCCAGCTTTCTTTAAAACTAAGTATTTATAGAGGGATTTATAAATAATAAGATAAAGAAAACAAGCATTATTCCTTGTTAGAAATAACTAAAAATAGAAGATATAGTATAAATTAAGCTTAGTAGATTATGTCGAAAATTTTATTTTATGTTTACCTATATCATTACAGTTCAATGGCCCATCGTGGCCATTTTATAACTTACTTTAAGTTAAACTTGACATAAATTGATTTTTTATTTTATAATGATTATATGATAGTATTGTATGTTTTGAGAAAAGTGAGGGATGATTTATGAAGAAAGGCTTTACGTCAATGCTGTCAACTTAAGAAATATAAAAATAGTCGATATGATATTGAAAACAAAAATTAAAAAAATTTAGTCTCAATAAAATCAAATAGAAGTTGCTAGAGAAAAAAATGTATAGTATGAATAAATATAGACATAATTTAAGGAAAAATAGTTAGGAGAAAAGTATGAAAAAAGTATTGAAAAATAATGGAAAAAGTCTTAAGTTGACAACATTGGGCTTTACGTTAATAGAGTTGTTGGCGGTAATAATTATTTTAGCAATCGTAGCATTAATAGCAACCCCAATCATATTAGATGTAGTAGAAGATGCAAGAAAGTCAGCGGGATTAAGCGAAGCAAATTTAATATATAGTGGAATAACAACATATTGTGCAACAGAGGAAATGAAAGTACAAATGGATAAAAACTATGAAAGATTGTGCGATAGTGAAATGACAAAAGAAGACGTAAAAGAGATGGTAAATTTAGGGAATGCAGAAGTAATAGAGATAGGATATGGAAGTAAATTAAATCGATTAAAAGTAAAAAGTAATGGATATATATACACATTAGTAAAAGGAAAGATGACAGAAGGAGATATAGTAGTAGAAGATCCATATGTATTAGGCGATTTGTTAAAAGTAGATGTAGGGGGAGGACAAAGTCAAAATATCTATGTATTAGAAATGAATGGCGATGAAATAACAGGAATATTAGATCGCAATTTAGGTGATACAGTAGCATGGATCAGTAATGAAGATTATAATAGTGCAGGAGGAAATTCTAGC
>CAMLYN010000091.1 GCA_946491675.1 uncultured Mycoplasmatota bacterium
TATTTTTGATATACTATATATGGTGATTAAGATGGATAGAATGAATGAAATTATTGATTTACTAAATAAAGCTAATTATGAATATTATATATTAGATAATCCAACTTTAACTGATCAGGAATATGATCGTTATATGCAAGAATTAATTAAAATTGAAAGTTTACATCCTGAATGGATTCGTGATGATTCACCAACTAAACGTGTAGGTAATGAGGTAATTAGTGAATTTAAAAAAATCATTCACGAAAAACCAATGTTATCTTTAAGTAATGTTTTTAATGAAGAGGAAGTAAGAAATTTTGATGAGAAAATAAAAAAAGAAGTAAATCCAAATTATGTCTGTGAATTAAAAATAGATGGGTTGTCAGTATCATTATTATATGAAAAAGGTAAATTAGTAAGAGGAGCAACTAGAGGTGATGGTGTAACTGGTGAAGATATTACTCATAATGTTAAAACGATTAAAACAATTCCTTTAGTTCTAACTAAGCCATTTGATATTGAAGTTCGTGGCGAAATATATATGAGTAAAAAAAGTTTTAATAAGTTAAACGAAATAAGAAAAGTTAATGGTGAAGAATTATTGGCTAATCCACGCAACGCTGCTGCTGGTAGTGTTAGACAATTAGATAGTAAGATAGCTGCTTCGAGAAATTTAGATTGTTTCATATATCATTTACCTAATCCCAAAGATTTTGGAATAAAGACGCATTATGAATCTTTACAATTTATGAAAGATTTAGGATTTAATATTAATCCTAATATAGAATTAGTTAAAAATGTTGAAGAAGTATTAAAATATATTGATAACTGGACAGAAAGAAGAGACACATTACCTTATGAAATTGATGGTATTGTTATAAAAACTAATGATTTTGAGCAACAGTCTAAATTAGGTTTTACGAGTAAATATCCAAAATGGGCAACAGCTTATAAATTTCCAGCTTTAGAAGTTTTGACTAAATTAAAAGATATAATCTTTACAGTTGGTAGAACAGGTCAAGTAACACCTAATGCTGTTTTAGAACCTGTTAGATTAATGGGATCAGTTATTTCAAGAGCAACGTTACATAATGAGGATTATGTATTATCAAAACATATTAAAATTGGCGATGTCGTTTCAATTCGTAAAGCTGGTGACGTGATACCCGAAGTGGTTAGTGTAAAAAAAGAAAGACGAAACGGAACAGAAACTGAGTTTAAAATGACAGATACTTGTCCGATTTGTCATACTAAGTTAGTAAAAAAAGATACAGCTTATTATTGTGTAAATGATAAATGTGATAAGAAGAAAATAGAAAATCTTATTCATTTTGTTAGTCGCGATGCTATGTATATCGAAGGATTTGGCGATAGAATAGTTGAAGACTTTTATAATATGGGTTATTTAAAAAGTATCTTAGATTTTTATGAATTATACAAATATAAAGAAGAATTAATGGAACTTGAAGGATTTGGTAGTAAGAGTATTAATAATCTATTAGAAAGCATTGAAAATAGTAAAAATAACTCTTTAGAAAGATTATTATTTGGTTTAGGAATAAGATATGTCGGTAGTAAAACGGCTAAAATTTTAGCTAAACATTATAATAATATTGATAATTTAATGAATTCTAGTTATGAAGATTTATTAAATATTAAGGATATTGGTGAAGTTATTGCTAAAAGTGTAGTTGAATATTTTAACAATAATCAAGAGTTAATTGCTAAATTAAAAAAATATGGACTTAACATGACATATTTAGGTAAAACTAATGTCAATGAAGAGTTTAATAATAAAACCTTTGTTTTGACGGGAACATTAAGCAATATTACAAGGAATGAGGCTAAAGAAAAAATCGAAGAATTAGGCGGAAATGTTAGCGGTAGTGTCAGTCAAAAGACAAGTGTTGTAATAGTTGGTGAAAATCCTGGAAGTAAATATGACAATGCAATAAAATTAGGTATTCCAATTTGGAATGAAGATGAATTTTTAGTTAAAATTAAAAAATAGTATTTTCTTTTACTATTTTTTTTGATATAATGGATTTATAATAAATGGAGGTAAATAATATGAATAACGAAGTTAATAATATAAATAATAGTACTCAGCCTAATGTACCAAATCCAACAGTAAATGTTAATCAAACGCCAACTGGACAAGTTCAGTCAATTAATTCAGCACCGCAAAATCAGACTATAGTTCAACCACAAACAGCTAACTCTACATTACAATCAACACCAATGGTTGAACCAGCAACTAATTCAGCACCTCAAGAAAATAGTCAAACTAATGTTGATCCGATGAGTGCAGTTGCTAATCTAAATAAAGATGAAGCTATGGAAGAAGCTTTATCACATACAACTCAATATAGTCCATTTGAAGCTCCTAAACAAGAAGTCAACCATGAAGTAAAGAAAAAAAGCAATAAAAGTGCTTATATATTTATTGGTATAATTTTTGCTATTATGTTGCTATTTATTATTTTCTTGCCACAAATTTCAAGTTTATTTGGTTGGGTATAAAAGTGACTAAAAGTCGCTTTTTTTAACTTAATAGCTATTTTATGATATAATTTATAAAGGAGGCAATAATGACATTTAATAGTATTATTGATTTAATTAAAAATTTTATTGATGTTTTAATAGTGTGGTTTGCACTTTATTATATTTTAAAAAGTCTCAGAAAAAATGTCAAAATGGTTTTGTTATTTAAAGGTATTTTAATTATTATTGGGTTAAAAATAATCAGTGATATTTTAGGTTTAGTAACTATTGGTTTTTTATTAGATTATGTAATCGAATGGGGACCTTTAGCGTTAATTGTGATTTTTCAACCAGAAATAAGAAGCGTTTTAGAACATTTAGGACGAAGTCAATTATTGGGACGTCATAAAGTGTTAACAGTTGATGAAAGAGAAAAAATGGTTTATGAAATTACTAATGCTTTGGATTATTTAAGAAAGCAATCAATTGGTGCTTTAATTGTTTTAGAACGTGATAATAGTTTAAATGATTATATTGAAAAATCTAAAAAAATTTATGCTGATATTTCAGCGGATTTGTTAATTTCAATATTTTTCCCTAACAATCCATTACATGATGGCGGTTTAATTATTCAAGGTGATAAGATTACTAGTGCCGGAGCTGTTTTTCCAACTAGTGATAGTTTAAAAATTAGTAAAAGATTGGGTACTCGTCATCGTGCAGCTTTAGGAATTTCTGAGGTTAGTGACTGTATTGCAATAGTTGTTTCTGAAGAGACTGGCCGTTTATCTTTAGCTATTGATGGTGAATTATATTATAATTTAACTTTAGATGAAGTTAAACTTCGTTTATTAGAAGAGCTACGACCTAAAAAAGAAGTTTTTGTTGAGGAGGAAGATATAAAGAATGAAAACAATAGTGAAAATATTTAAAAATATTCTTTCCTTTTTTTTAAGAGTAATTGATAAATTAATTGTTATGCCAATTAGCAAATTAATTTTAATAATTAATAAAAAATTTGAAAAGCCAGGCAAAAAATTTGAAAATTGGTTATCTCACACAAACACGTTATTATTTATTTCTTTAATTTTAGCTATTTTAATTTTTATCGTTATTGATCAAAGAATTTTAACTTATTCTGAAAGTTCGGCCGAAGTTTTGACAATTGATCAAGTTAAAGTTTCATATGATGAAGATAATTATGTAGTTGAAGGAATACCAGAAAGTGTCGATATAACTTTAATTGGTAATAAAGCTGATTTATATATAGCTAAACAGTCACCAACCAATGAGGTTGTTATTGACTTATGGGGGTTAAAGCCAGGTACACATAAAGTAGATATAAAATATGATCAATTAAGTGGAGATATAAGATATAGTGTTAATCCTTCTGTAGCTACGGTTGTTATTTATGAAAAAGTTTCTGCTACAAAAACATTATCAGTTGATCTATTGAATCAAGATTCATTAGATGAAAGATATATTATCGATGAAGTTAATGCGACTACTGATTCGGCAGTTATTAAAGGTGCTTCATATAAAGTAGATAAAGTAGCAACTGTTAAAGCTTTAGTAGATATTAATTCTTTACCAGATTTTGAATTAGGTGAGAAAATCGTTGTATCTGCACCTTTGAGAGCTTATGATGAAGCTGGGAATGTTGTCGATGTTGAGATTAGTCCAGCTCGTGTTGATGTTGAATTGCTAATAGATTCACCTAGTAAACAAGTTCCAATTCAGGTTATTCCAACTGGTAGTGTTGTTTATAATATGGGTATTAGTAATTTAATTGTTAATAACAATGAAAATACAATGGTTACTTTATACGGTCCAAGTGAAGTTTTATCTACAATTGAATACTTACCAGTAAATATCAATGTCGATGGATTATCTGAAGACACCCAATTTAAAGTTAATTTACAAAAACCAAATGGTGTTAAATATATGAGTGTTGATAATGTCACTGTTGACGTTAAGTTGAGCAATGATATTAGTAATGTTGATATCGAAAATGTTAGTATATCGCAAATTAATATAGGTAGTAATTATGGAGTTACACCGATTGATTTTGATAGTGTTACTGTAAAATTAAAAGGTGTTACTGATATTGTTAATAATATAACTGCTGAAGATGTTAATGTTTATGTCGATCTAAAAGGATTAGGTGTTGGCGTTCATGAAGTATCTATTATTGTTAGTGGTAATGATCCACGAGTAGAATATTTATCTTCTGTTTTAAAAATGAAAGTTAGAATTTACGAAAAATAAAAAACTATTAAATAAATTTTGATATGAACCCCGTTTCTATGTTCAAGAAACGGGGTTCAATTTATTTTCAATAGTTTTAATCTTCAATATGATTAAATAAAATACCAATATTGATTAAACCTGTAATTCCCACAATTGTATAGATAATACGTGCAACAATTGAACCTTCACCAAAAATATAGGCAACTAAATTAAAATCAAATAATCCGATTA
>CAMLYN010000092.1 GCA_946491675.1 uncultured Mycoplasmatota bacterium
TATATTCAGCTTGTCCATATCCAGAATTTGGTGGTAAGTTAAGAGATAATACCGCAGTTTTAAAAAATGAAATAGTTGAAGTTCCTCCAGCTGATGAAGCTAGAAGATATTTTCAATCGTTTATTGGAATGAAATTAGATGTAGATTTTTCTGATCCGACTTCTATATTTACTTACATTAATACCTGTATTTATATTACAACTGAACTAATAAGAAACCAACCATTTGCTGATGGTAATAAAAGAACATTTAGAGCTTTACTAAATTTGATGTTTAAACAACATAATCTACCACCTGTTTATGTTAAAACAAAAGAAAGAGAAGAATATAAAGATGCATTAATAAAAGCGATGCAAAAAAGAGATTATACATCTTTAAATCAATTTTATTATTATAAAATTTGTGATTCTATTTATGATTTAGATATTTCAGAAGAATTAAGAAAAGATGAAAAGATTTATACAAAAAGAAAATCATCTAATAGTTAAAAAAATCTACTTTTTTAGTAGATTTTTTAATTGCTTCTTTACTTCGTCAAGATCACAAAATTCAATAATTTTATCTTTTAGTATTTGATAATTCTCATTACCTTTGCCGATTATTAAAACAATATCATTTTTATTAGCCATATTGATAGCTTTTTTAATAGCTTCACTTCTATCTAATATTATTTCATAATTTTGATAATTTTTAACTTCGCTAATTAAATCTTGTGCTATATTCATTGGGTTTTCACCTCTTGGATCTTGACTGGTTACAATTGCATAATCACAATTAGTAATTACGTTATAACCTTTACTAGGTCTTTTACTTCGATCACGTTCACCTGGTTCGGAGAAAACAACAATTAATTTGTTATGGTCCAAACTATTCATAAATTCTAATAATTTATTAATACCATTAGGAGTATGGGCATAATCGACTATAACTTTAAAGTCTTGACCTAAGTCAATATTTTCTAAACGGCCACTTACTTTGATATTATTAATGTTTTTAATTAATTCATTCATATTATAGCCCAAACTTACTAAAGCAAGTAAGGCAGCACATAAGTTATAAACATTAAACATAGCAATCAAAGGACTTTTAATTTCATATTCTTGGTTTTGATAAATAATTTTAAATAATGTTTTGTCTTCTAATAATTTAACATCTTTAAAATATAAATCATTATCTTTTTCTTTTCCATAAGTATAGAATTTTTTACAATGCTTGCTCACTTCTTCAAAGTGTTCATCATCTTTATTTAAAATACAAGGTCCAATTGTATTTTCAAATAATTTACATTTACAAGCAATATAATTTTCTAATGTTTTATGAGTATTTAAATGCTCTTTAGTAATATTAGTTAAAATACTACAATTAAACTTAATCCCATTAACACGATCATAGTATAATGCTTCACTAGATACTTCCATACTAACTGTTTTTATATTATTTTTGACCATATCAGCAAATAAAGGAATTGTTTTATCTAAGCTAGGAGTAGTGTTACTAGTTTTTTCTTTATAATTACGGTAATTAATTCCATTAGTTCCAATATAAGCACAGTTATCAAGTAACTGATATATAATTGTTGCAACAGTAGTTTTACCGTCTGTTCCGGTTATGCCAATCATTTGTAATTTATCAGTAGGATAGTTATAAAATTTATTAATAATATCAACAAAGGTTTTATTAGGGTCATCTACCTTAATAATTGGTACTGATTTTTTTTCTATATCATTTTTAACAATGATAGCAGATGCTCCTTTACTAATCGCATCATCGATAAATAGGTGACGATCCATTGTCTTATTATCAATACAAATAAATAAATCACCTTTTTTAATATTAACTGAACTTGTTTTAATACCAGTTATTAAAGTATCATAAGGACAGTCAATTAATTCGTTTAAATTCATTTTTTCACCTTCTTAATTATAATTACTACAACAAGTGCAGCTAATAGGACAATAATATAATTATAGTTTTTATTTTCAGTATTTGATTTGGGAATCAAATTTTCTTCTTCATATTTATTAACTAAATTATTAATATTATCAATGTTACTATCAAAATTAATCAAATAATCTTTAACTTCATTATTAATATTTTCATATTTAGTATCATTTTTATAAGTATCGTAATATTCTAATAATTTGTTAACTTCTTCTGGAACTTTATAAAGATTAGGAGCTATACTAGGAGTTTGATAATAATTAGTTAAATTCTCATAAGCACTAGCTATTTGATAAATTATTTTTTCATTGTTGGCTTGTGCCATTATTTCTAGTCCATAAGGTAATCCGTCATTAAATCCCATAGGAATACTAATAGCTGGGAATCCAATTAAAGGAGCGGTACTAGAACTTGGAGTATAAATTTGACTATATTTAGCTTCATCATTAGTTAATAATTCTGTTTTTAAAGTAGGGTAGATGATAGCATCTATTTCATATTCCTCAAATCTATTATTAGCTAATTTAATATTATTATTACGAATATTTAAATAATTTTGATAAGCACTAGTTTCCTTATAATCGTTATCACAATAATAACCATTATAACCATTGATATATTGGGTATAACCACCATTTTTAATTAAATCATCTAAACTTTTAATTTTACTAGAAGTACCTTTAATATACTCGTTAAAATTATAACACATTGTAGTTGCATCAAATTTATAAGTTAGATAAAAACTGTCTAAATAAATAATTTCTGCACCTAATTTTTTTAAATTAGTAATAGCTTCATTCATCATATCGTAAATAAACTTGTCAGTTTTACCATAATCAATACTTGTACTATTGGTATTAGGATTCATAAAGCCTTTAATAACAGCAATTTTAATATTTTTTAAATCTTTATTTAAATATTCTTCATATTTAATTTCACTATTGTCAATAATATCTAAAACAATCGCATTATCACTAACATATTTAGTAATTACTCCAACGACGTCTCTTGTTTCTTCGAATTTTATTACACCATCGGTACTAACTAAATCAAAAGTAGGTCTTATTCCAACAACTCCATTAGCACTACTAGGTACTCTAATCGAACTACCAGTATCTGTTCCAAGTGCGAAAACGGCTAAATTACTAGCAACACTAACAGCACTTCCTCCAGATGAACCATAAGATGAATAATTAGTATTATAAGCATTGTAAGTATATCCAAAACTACTATGAGTATAAGTGGCATTAAAAGCAAATTCATCCATATTAGCTTTAGCTATAATAATTGCACCGTTATCAATTAACTTTTGAACCACATCAGCATTTTCATATGGATAAGAATCAAGTAATCCACTTGCTCCATTAGTAGTAGGAAGTCCCTTAACATCAATGTTATCTTTGACAATTACAGGTAATCCATGAATTAAACTTCTACGTCCGTTTTCTTGATATTCTAAATCCAATTTTTTTGCTTCTTCTAAGGCAATTTCATTAATTGTAATTAAAGCATTATACTGTTCATTATATGCTTCAATTCGATCTAAATATAGTTTGACAATTTTTTCATAAGTTAAATAACCTTTATCAACATATTCTTGAATTTCATAAATATTTAAATCATTAATATCAATAACTGCTTGCTCTAAAGATAAAACTTTAAAAGGAATTAATAAAATAAGAAAAAAAACAAATTTTTTCATGTTACCACCACCTATATTTTACCACATTTCTTTAATATTTGAATAGTATATACTAGGTGATTAAATTGAAAATTAAAGATGATTCAAGAAAAATAAAAAAAGGTGATACTTTTATTGCTTTAAAAAAAGTTCATGATGGTCATGAATATATAATTGATGCAATTAAAAATGGGGCAAGTAAAATAATTGCTGAAAGGGGAAGTTACGAAGTAGATACACTTATTGTTGGTGATACACATAAGTATCTAGTTGATTATTTGTATGATAATTATTATGATAAGATTAAACATTTAAAATTAATTGGTATGACAGGTACTAATGGTAAAACAACAACTTGTTATTTAATTTATCAAACATTAAATAAATTAAATATTAAATGTGCTTATATTGGAACAATTGGCTTTTATTTAGATAAAAAGATTAGAGATTTAAGTAATACAACTCCGGATATTTTAGAGATATATGAAATGCTTTTAGAATGTGTTGATAATGATGTTGAATATGTTGTTATGGAGTGTAGTAGTCATGCTTTATCTATGGAAAGATTAGCTAAATTAAAATTTAAATATGGTATATTTTCTAATTTAACAGAAGATCATTTAGATTATCATAAAACGATGGAAAATTATATTAAAGCTAAGCAAATATTGTTTGATAATGTAATAGATAAGACTTTCGTTAATAATGATGATAATTATAAAAAATATTTTATAAAAGATAATAGCATTACTTATGGAATAAATGGTGGAGATTATCGTTTAACTGATTATGAGATAAACTTAGAAGGAAGTAGTTTTAAAGTGAATGATATTAGTTATAAAACTAAATTAATTGGGAAACATAATTTATATAATGTATTAGTAGTTATTGCTTTGCTTTCAGAATTAAATTTAGATACTAGTGTTATAAGTGAATTAGAGTGTCCTAAAGGACGAATGGATATTGTTAGAAAAGATGATAATTTAGTGGTAGTTGATTATGCTCATACACCTGATGCTGTTTTTAAAATAATAAATGCTGTTAAAGAATTAAAACCTAATCATATTATAACTATTGTTGGTTGTGGGGGAGATAGAGATCCATATAAAAGACCAATGATGAGTAATATTGCTTGTTCTAATAGTGATTGGGTTATTATAACTAATGATAATCCAAGAAGTGAAAATCCTAATAATATTATTAGTGATATGTTGCATAATCTTGACAAATTCAACTATGAAATTATTTTAAATCGCAAAAATGCCATTATAAAGGGTATACAAATGTTAGATAAAAATGATATACTATTAG
>CAMLYN010000093.1 GCA_946491675.1 uncultured Mycoplasmatota bacterium
GATAGTTTTCTTGTAAAGTGCTTTCTGTTTTCGAACATCCAACCATATTTACAACAATGAATCCAGATAATATAATAGCAATAATTTTTTTATTATTAATTATTCTAAATTTCATTTAACCACCTCATATTGCAATATTATATCATTTTTTAAAAAAAATACAAATTTAGTTTATAATAAAAAGGATCAAATGCTATTGCATTGATCTTTTTACATCATTTGATAATTAGAAGTATTATAAGAATTGTTAGAATTAATAATTCCTTCAAGGGTACTTATTCTTTTTTCTAAATTTGATAATCTAGCTGAGATATCAGATTGATTATCTATTTGATAATTCATATTTTGGTAAGGTATAGTTTGATTTTGGTAAGGCATAGTATTAGGAATTGGCATTAATGGCATAACGGGAAATTGGCCTGTCATTCCCATATTGTACATTGGCATTGTTCCACCACAATTTCGATCTTTTTTCATAATTTCCTCCTTTGTCTAATTAATTATATGCTTTAGTTTAAAATTGGTGTATAATTAAATTGGGTGAATTTATGCGATTAAGAAATATAAAAAATGCACAAGATATAATAAATAAAAATAAATATGTTGTTTTAAATCCTAAAGATTATAGAGGAAAAATGCAACAACTATTTAAAAATAACAATAAAATTGAAGTTGAAATTGGGATGGGAAAAGGGGATTTTATTATTAATAAAGCTAAATTAAATCCTAATGTTAATTTTATTGGTATTGAAAAATATGCAAGCGTTTTAGTTAAGGCTATTAAAAAATTAGACAATATTGAATTAAATAATTTAAAAATTATGAATATTGATGCTAATATAATTGATGAGATTTTTGATAATGAAGTTGATAAGATATATTTAAATTTTTCTGATCCTTGGCCTAAAAAGAAACATGCCACCAGACGATTAACTAGTCCATTATTTTTAGATAAATATACTAAAATATTTAATAATGATTATGTTATCGAGATGAAAACTGATAATAGAAATTTATTTGAATACTCATTAATTACTTTAAGTCAAAACAAATATTTATTTGATGAAATAAAATTAGATTTATATAATAACTTGGATGATGATAATATCCCAACTGAATATGAAAAAAAATTTGTTGGTTTAGGAATGCCAATTTATAAATTAAAAGCAAGATGTCAAATAGTCAAAAAAAAATAAAATAAATTGCCAAAATATTGTAAAATTTGCTATAATATATATAAGTAGGTGAATCGTATGAAAAAAATGTTGCTACTTTGTTGTCTACTTTTACTAGCTGGTTGCTCTGTTGTTAGAATAGATACTAGTAATGTTGATAATATAATAAATGTTGTTTTATCTAAAAATAATGATTTATATAACCAAATTGGTAAGGGATATAAATATTATGTTCCAAGAGGTGTATCATATATCGATACTAATAATTATAATGATGTTTTATATTCTGATGGTAATTATTATTATTTGTACATTGATGTCGTTAGTTACTATTATAAAGTAGAAAATGAATATGTAGAAAATCCTGATGCATATTATTCGAAAAAGATCGATATTAATGGTAAAAAAGGATATTTAGAAATAAATGAACAAGATAATGGAAGATATTTTATCGAATTTATGTATAATTATTCTAAAATGGAAATAGAAGCAAATTATGAAGATATTAATGATATTATTTTAAATACTTCTTATATTTTGTCAACAGTTAAATTTAATGATAACGTTATTAAAGTTGTTTTAGATGATGAATTTTTAGTAAGTGAAGAAAAATATGATATATTTACTTCTAAAAAGGAAACAGATGACTTTTTAAAGTTGGAACCGGAGGTTGAATAAAATGGGTTTACTTGATAAAATGAAAAGTTTATTTACTGATGAAGTTGAAGAACCAATTAAAAGTGAAGTGATACAGGTTGAAATACCAGCACCAACTAAAGAAGAGCCGAAAGAAAATGTTGAATTGCCAAAAAGAGAAGAAAAAGAAATAAAAGAAGAAAAAAGTACACCGATATTTTTTGATGATGATTATTTTAAAGAATTAGAACAACCTAAAAAAGAGGTTAAATCTAGTTATTTGAAAGAACAAACTAAAATAAAAGAAGAGAAAAAACATTTTAAACCAACGCCAATTATTTCGCCAGTGTATGGTGTGTTAGATAAAAATTATAATAAAGAAGATATTACTCAAAAAAAGGAAGTACCGATTTCTTATACTAGTACAAGAATATCGATTGATGAAGTAAGAAAAAAAGCTTACGGAACTTTAGAAGATGATTTAGAAAGTACTTTAGTTGGTAATAATTCAATACTTTTTAATGATGAAGCTAAAGAACCTGATTTATTTGATGAATTGATTGACGAAAATAGTCAAGTAAAAGAAGAACCAATTAATATTATTGATGATGATATTAATATGGTTGATGAGGAAATGACACCTAAGAAAGAAGAACCAATTACAGAAAGTGAATTGTTTGATTTGATTGATAGTATGTATGAGAAAGGAGATCAATAATGGTAATTGATGTAAAAGAATTTTTTATAGTAATATTATTTTTGGCTTTGATTATACTAGTAATAACAACTACTATTGCGATGATTAAATTTATTAAAACTTTAAATAAAGTTAATTGTATTATTGATAATGTTGATACTAAGGTTAATAAATTAAATGGCTTGTTTGACATGATTGATAATACGACTGATGTAATAAATTCATTTAGTGATAGAATAGCATCTTCAATTGCTAATGGTATTAATTGGTTGTTAAATAGAAAAAAGAAAGGTGATAATGATGAGTAAAGAAAAGAAAAAAAGTGGTTTGGGTAAGTTTTTAGCAGGTGCTGCAGTTGGTGCGGGATTAGGAGTTTTATTTGCTCCTAAAAAAGGTTCAGAAACAAGAAAAGAATTAAAGCAAAAATTTGATGAATTAATTGCTAAAGCAAAAGAAATTGATGTTGATGAAGTTAAAGAAACTATTGAAAATAAAATTGAAGAAATAAAAGAAGAGTTGGAAGATTTAGATAAAGAAAAAGTTTTGAAAATTGCTAAAAAGAAAGCTAAAGATATTGAACAAAGAGCTAATGATTTATTAAATTATGCTATTGAAAAAGGAACACCGATTTTAGAAAAAACAGCCAATTCTGTTAAAGAAAAGACTATTGAAGTTACAAAACAAGTATTAGCTAAATTAGAAAAAGAAAACTAATTTAGTTTTTTTATTAAAAATGTAATCCTAAATTAAATTTAACATTTATGTGAATTGAAAAAGTAAATTCCAGTTTCAATATTTAAAAACTGAATTTAGTCTTACATCAAATTCCAGCCATAAATTTGTAAGACTAAATTCTTTTTTGTATAATATATCGCATGGGTGTTTCGACTTTGAAAGTGAGGTATATATTATGTCAAAACATATCCATGATAATAAACATTTAACTTTAGATGAAAGAAAAATTATTCAAACTGGAATTGAAAATCGTTCAAATAAAGTTGATATTGCTAGAACCATAGGTAAAGACTCTACTACTATTGCTAAAGAAATTAGAAAACATAGAACATTTAAACCTAGAAATCAATTTATTTATCCTTCTATTTGTATTCATAGACAAGAATGTGGTGGTTGTAAAAAAACAATGCCCTAGATATGAAGAAATTAAATGTAATAAAAGAGATAAATCACCTGGCGCTTGCAATAAATGTCCTAAAATTCCTACTTGCCATTTAGATAAATACTTTTATTATGCCACTACTGCTGATGAAGAATATAAAAAAGATTTAGTTGATTTTAGAGAAGGTATAAATATGACTACTTTAGAAGTTAAACAACTAGCTAGTATTCTTAAACCTTTGTTAGATCAAGGACAATCTCTTTATCAAATTAAATCATCTCATAAAGAAATAAAACAATGTGTTAAAACTCTTTATAATTATATTGAAATGGGAGTTTTTAAAAATTTTGGTATTGATAATTTTTCTTTAAAAGAACAAGTCAATCGTAAACAATTCAAAAACAAATATAAAAAAAGAAAAGAAGCTGCTAATTATGAAAATCATAAATACAAAGATTATTTAATATTCAAAGAAGAAAATAAAGAAATACCTACTATTGAAATGGATACAGTTTTAAATTCAAAGTCTGGTCCATTTATTCAAACTTTTTATTTTGAAGGTTCTGGAATTATAATTGGCTTTATTCATAAAGATAAAACTTCTGAATCAATGGCTAAAACATTAGACAATTTAGAAAATAAACTAGGCCATGATTTATATAGAGAATTATTTCCTTTGATTCTTACTGATAGAGGCGTAGAATTCGAAAAAGTTGATTTATTTGAATTTAATCAAGAAACTGGTGAATTTAGAACTAATATTTTCTATTGTGATGCCTATCAATCTAGTCAAAAACCTCATGTTGAAAATACTCGCAATTACATTAGAGATATTATTCCAAACGAAATAGATATTTCTAATATTACTCAAGATGATTTAGATTTAATGTTTTCTCATATCAACTCAACACCTAGAAAATCTTTAAAAGATAAAACACCTTATGAAGTATTTAATTTTATGATGAGTATTTCTAATAATCTTCAAAGAGGAAAACAAATACTTGACTTATTAAATATTAAAGAAATAAAAAGAGATGAGGTCATTCTAAAACCTTATCTCATCAAACATAATAAGAAAAATTAATTCTTATGTGTAACATAGAAGCACCCAATTCGATTCATGATATTATAACGTTCAACAAAAGGAATTTACTTTTTCAATTCACAAATTTAACATTTACAATATCAAATTGACAGTAAAATAGAATAAATTTTCATGAAAAATAAAAAAACAAAAAAAGTAAAGAAGAAAATGATGAATTTGAAATAAAAATAAATATTTTTTTC
>CAMLYN010000094.1 GCA_946491675.1 uncultured Mycoplasmatota bacterium
TTTCTTTAGACATAATATCCTCCCTTCGCCTATATCTCGTATAGACATACTCCGCGTAAATAACCCGATTTTCTTTATTTCTTGTTTCAACTCAACCTGGTGTATCGGCAACCTTACACATCATCGCAGTCACACATTCAAAATTATACAATAAAATTATATGAAAATCAAGGTTTTTTTGTACTTTTTTTGAAAATTTTTTAAAATAAAAATACTGAGTTAAAAAACTGAGTATTTTTTAGTATTCAATAATTTTAAAATATTAAAATTTATTAAACATTCCGTCAAGTATATATCACGTTTTTGATAGATATAATTATAAAATTCAGCATGTTTTTGGCATGAATGTTTTTAAATATTATCACAATTTAATTTTTTAACGCAGTAATTGGGACAACAAATACCCCATCTTCTCTTTTATAAATAGCATTCGATAAACCACATATAACACATAATACTTTAGGTCCTTTTTCACTTGGAAATTGTTTTTTTATCTTTAATAAGTTTTTAGCAGCTTCGTCGATTTGATTAGCACCTAATTTTATTTCAAAAGCACACCAATCACCATTTTCTAATTCGACAATGGCATCTATTTCGTGTCCTTCATAATCCTGGTAATGATATAAATTGGCATTAAAAGATTCAGCATATATTTTTAAGTCACGTTCACATAAAGATTCAAATAAAAAACCAAGTGTTTCTAAGTCATTAAGAAGTTTATCAGGAGTGACTTTTAATAAAGTACAAGCTAAAGATGGATCACAAAAATGTTTTTTTTCGGCTTGCTTTAATCTTATTGACGATCTTATTTGCGGATAAAATGGTTTTTGATTATCCGTTATAAAAAGCCTTGAAAATATGTCTAAATAAGCGGCAACAGTATCTAAGTCAATATCTTCGTCATCTTTCTCTTTAATATCATTTTTCAATCTTTTATTAGTTACGGTAGTACTTTCATTCCTCGCTAACGATTGCAATAATAGTTTCATCTTTTTCGTATCTCTTTTAATACCATCTATCCGATAAACATCATCATCAATAATGGCATTTAGATATTCTTCCGCGATTAAATTGGTATTATTTAAAGGTGTATTTAAACCGCTTGGCCATCCACCTCTAATAATTAAATGAATTATTTTTTTTAAATCTACTTCTCCCGTTATTTTTTCTTTTATTTTGCCATTACATATATCTTCTAATGAGATATCACCAGTTGAATCTTCCGATTCATAAAGCGACATCGGACGCATTCTTAATTTAGCTATGCGACCAGCACCACTGTGTAAAATGCCTTTATGATTTGGTGTAGCAGAACCTGTTAAAATAAATTGGCCTTTTTGACCTGTTTTATCCACAGTATATCGAACAGCATCCCAAAGACGGGGAACTTCTTGCCATTCATCGATAAGTCGTGGAGTAGCCCCTTCTAAAACAATATCTGGTGACATTTCAGCAAGTTTTTTATTTTGAAAATTTCCGGCAGGATTTCCTAACATTATGTCGCTATTGCTATGAAATAAAGAAGTCCATGTTTTCCCACACCATTTTGGTCCTTCAATACAAATAGCCCCAAATATTTTTAAATATTCTTCAATTTTTTTGTCGATTATTCTTGGTTTATATTCATTTTTATTCATCGAATCACCTCAAAATACATTATACACTTTAACGCTTAATTTGTAAATAACAATCCGAGAGTTTTTATAATTTTATTCCGTTGAATTAGGAAAATTCATTCCGTGTAATTAAAAAACATTAACACGTGTTAATGTTTAAAATTTAAATTATCAGCTAAATATTCTTCTTTTCTTATATTGTATGCTTGATAAACATCTTCTTTATAAGCAATATTTACATTACAATTCAATAATTTCAATAAATATTCGGTAAATGGTGGATTATATATTAAGAAAGGGCCAATTAAATAAGTTCCAAAAAAGTTATGATATCTTATTCCTTCATTTGGATCATTTTCATTCATTCCATAACCATTTATAACATTGATAAAAGGATATTTATTATCATATGAATAACTAAATTGGCTTTTGAAACCGACTATTTTCATATTTTCAAAGTCGCCAATGAAACAAGAGTTATGATGTTTAGTAAAATCTCTTTTAGCAGTCGTTTTAAAAATACCTAAAGCTTTAATATCATCGATTTTGCTACCAAATATTTCTAAAGCATTACCCGTAATTAAAAAGATAGTATCATTTTCAATAAGCTCTTTTATTTTTTTCTTATAAGGTTTTAATTTATTAATAATTACCTCTTGAAACCTTTCCATCATCGGTCCCATATAAATTAGGTCAATTTTCTCATCGATAAATTTTGGTTTATCATTTAAACCAGTATAATAAACTGTAACATTAGGAATAGTTTTTTCTAAATAGTGGATATTAAATAAATCACCATATAAATTGGCAACTTCCGAATATAGTACTTCTATTTTCATTCTAGCACATCCTTTATTTTAGAAATAATTTCATTAGTTTTTTTATTCAAATAAATATCGTGAATTATAATTATTTTATCAATGTTTTTAAAATCTAAATATTTATAAGTATCGACCTCAAGAGGACTTACAAATATCTTTTTTTCATCTACTCCCGCCATTAAAATTCTAACTTTATAATCATAAGCTCTAAAACCACCGATTATAACTTTTTTAATATTATCGTCTTTTAAAACTTCAAAATCACTGTCGTAAATCCAACTCATTACTTCTGATCTATCTAAAGCTTTTTGATCATAAACATCATCTAAAATAATAATTACTTCTTTTTTTCCTTCTAAGTTTTTGGTATAGTCTAAAGCTCTTGAAACGGCAATCGGATTTTGACCTTTCGCCATTTGCGAGATTATTTCGATATTTTTAACTTTAATTTTATTATAACGAGTTTTAACTACTTCTAATGTTTTTAAACTTTCATTAATATTTTTAACACCTATTTCTTTTAATATAGCAATCGCTAATAATTCATTATAAATATTAAATAAACCATCATTAACTAATAAATATTGTTCTTTATTAATGGTTATCGTTCTTTTTTTATAATCAATATCAGTTAAATTATATTTAGGAGTTGGATTAGTAAAACCACATTTAGGACATCTAGCTTTTCCTAAATGGTGATAGTGAAAATAATCAAATTCTAATGGTGTGTAACATTTTGGACAGACTCTTATATCTTGAACTAAAGAATGGTTAACTTTACTATCCGTTTTTAATTTATCGATTCCAAAATATATTTTGGGATTATCTTTTCCCAATTGCGAACTGATCAAATCATCAGCATTTAAAAATAAAACTGTATCTTTAGGTAATCCTTCATCTATCTTGCTAAATACATAATCAGTATGAGCATTTCTTTTCATCGTATCAGAAAAAAGATTAGTAACAGCTACATATGTTGGATTTATAAGGGGTAAAACTTTTTTACTACCTAATTCATCAAATTCAATAATAGCTACATCAACTTTAGGTTTATTAAATAAATTAACCCCTTGCATTAATGCTTTAGCAATACCCGGTAAGAAATTAGCGCCTTCCCTATTACTCGTTACTTTATAACCATTTTTTTCTAACAAGTCAACTAAAAAATTACAGGTAGTTGTTTTACCATTAGTTCCCGTGACAGCTATAACAATTGCAGGTTTTTTTATGTGTTTATAAAAATTTTTATCGAGTTTTAAAGCTAAACTACCGGCTTTATCATTCATTTTATTTTTAGTTAAAAATAAATACAATTTACTTAACCATAAACTTATGTAAAACATAACATCACCTTATTTTTTTAATACTTTTTGAAATTCTGGTAGTATACCTATTCCATCAGTTGAATGTGGTGGTAATTGGAATAGATCGTGACTAGGAAATTCATTACCTTCAACTAAACATGGACCTTTTTTACTGATTGCCACATCCCAACCAATATAGCCTACTTGTGGAACTTGTTTACTTGCTTCTAAAACTAATTTTTCAATTTTATCAAACTCAGGTATTTCAAACCCAACAATATCAGTTTTAGTGATAGGATGTTTGTAATAAACATGACCATCCTTGTCAACAGCAGGAAATTCTACTTTATGGGTTTTTAAATTTATAGGAACAACCATTCCCCCACCATTAAAATTATCAATTATTTTTTTATTTCCGATTCTTAGGCAAGCGACAATAATCGTACATTGATTATTTTCATTAAAAGTAATAACTCTTACCGTATTAACACTATTCGGATTTAATTTATTCATATCTTCTGATTGTTGAATAACTTCTTCGACTAACAATAATTTTTCTTTAATTAATTTTTTATAAGTATTTTTATTAGGTTTTATTTTAGTTACTCCATCACCATGAGTACCATCAATTGGTTTAACAATTATTTCTTTTTTATCTTTTATAAATTTATTGAATTCCTCTTCATTATTACCATCTAAATATAACCAATCTCTTTTTAAAAATTTATTAAACTTTTTATCAAATTCATTTTTATTTACAAAATAATGAATATAATTAGGATCATTATACTTTTTTACAAAATGATTATTAATTCCTCTCGTTAAAATAGTTTTTCGTTGTTTAGAATTTAAATTGTACATCGCAAACGACTCATAATCAGTGTATCCTGCTTGATATCTTAATCCACAATAAACTATATCAAAAAATAAAATAACACGATTTTTATTAGTTTTTTGATGAATACGATTAATTACATTAAAAAAGCTTTTATAATCCATTTTAACTATTCTTTTACTTAAGTATGATAATTTTTCAAACATAATACCCACTTCCTTATATATAATAGTATATATGTTATTAATTATTTTTGCAATGATTTCCAGAACAAAATTCAAAACAAGTTTTGAATGCCTTTACTTCACAGTAAAGTTTTTCT
>CAMLYN010000095.1 GCA_946491675.1 uncultured Mycoplasmatota bacterium
GCAACTTCTTCAAAAATCAACCTTATCTAATGAAATTATATCCGTTTTAAGTCAGGATATTGAAACATATTTAAACGGGTTAAATCAAGCTAGACAAATATCAATGACAGATGACTTATTATCTATTGACAATGAAAAACAAAAAGTATTAAAAAAGGAATCAAACAACTGATTCCTTTTTATATTTCAATTATTTTTGTAGCAACATTATCACAAAATTTTTGATCATGCTCAACAAAAATCATTGTTGGTTGATATTCTAAAATAACCTTTTCTATTTGAATTCTTGATATAACATCAATATAATTTAATGGTTCATCCCAAATATAAAGATGGGCTTGTTCTGATAAACTTTTAGCAAGTAAAACTTTCTTTTTCATTCCCATACTATAATTATCAATTGATTTTAAGAAATCTAATCTTTGAAAACCTAATTTAATTAAAATAGTTTTAAACAATGTTTCATTAATATTATTTTCTAATATAAATTCAGTTAATGTTCCTTCTAAACACTCAGTATTTTGTGGAATATAAGATATTTTTAAATTTTCATTTTTAATTAATTTACCTTTATAATTATCTAAATGTCCTACTATTATTTTTAATAAACTACTCTTACCACTTCCATTTAATCCTTTTATTAAAATACGTTCTTTATTTTCAACTGTAAAATTTAAATTAGTAAAAATTTCTTTATTATAATTTAAATTTAGATTTTCAATTCTAAGCAAAATTTGATTGTGATAATTAAGAGGAAACATTTTTAAATCTGAAATTTCTTCAATATTTTGCAGTAAAGACTTTTTATCATTAATCAACTTTATTTGTCTATTTTCTAAATTTTTAGCTAATTGCATCATTTTAGCTGATTTATGTCCAATATAGCCTTTATCCGCATGACTATTACCATATTTAGTTTTTTCTATCCTATCTGACCATTTAGCTTTTTGTTTAGCGGTATCTTGCAATCTTTTTATTTCTTTTTTTAATTTGTTATTTTTATCAATCTCATAATTATCTTGTAATTCTTTATTATAATACCAGCTAGAAAAATTACCTTTTACTAATTCAATATTATTTTTATTAATTGATAAAACATGATCAATTGTATTATCTAAAAAGTCTCGATCATGCGATATTAAGATGAAACCACTTTTAGTACTTAAATATTGACTAACTATTTTTCTTCCTTCTAAATCCAAATAATTAGTTGGTTCATCAATTAATAAAAAGTTATTTTCTTTTAAAAATAATAACGCTAATAAAATTTTAGTTTGTTCACCATTAGATAGATGAGAAAAACAACAGTATAAAATATCATCTCTTAATTTTAATAAATTAAATTCTTTGATTAATTGCCACTCATAAATATTAGGACAAATTTGATAAGCGATATTAACAACCAATTCATTTTTATCAACTAAATAAGGAAAATATTCAAAATTATTATCACTAATTATTTTTCCTCGATATTCGTATTTACCTAATAATAATTTAAGGAAAGTTGTTTTCCCTTTACCATTTCGACCAATAAGTCCTAATTTCCAATTGGTATCAATATTAAGATTTACGTCATTAAATAAATTTTCCTCATTAAATCCAAATGTTAAATGTTCAACTTTAATTAAAGCCATATTCTACCTCTTCCATAATAAAATATTACAAGAAAGTTATCTTGTAATATTTCCAAAACTAAAGAGCATATAAAATATGTTTAAGAGAAATAATATAACTTTCTTGTATTAAAGAGATTATAAAGTCAATTTCATATAAATAACATCAGGCATTGGATTGTGATAATAAGGATCAATTTCTTTGAAACCAAATTTTTTATAAAGATTTATTGCTCTTTTTAACGGTTTTATCGTATCTAAAACCATTTCTTGGTAACCATCTTTTTTAGCTAATAAAATAATTTCATTTACCAATTTTTTTCCGATTTTCAAATTACGATAATTTGGTTTTACATATAATCTTTTCATTTCACATCGATTTGAATTATGTCGATGATAAGCGACACAACCAACTATTTTTTTATCAACAATAGCAACAATAATCCGTCCATTAGGATAAGTATACTTTGCTTTTAAATTATTTAATTCTTCATCTAAATTCTGAAAACCTAAATCACGATTTAGACTTCTGATGTATTCAATAATCAAATTTTTAATTTCATCTAGATAACTGCTACCATCTGTTATTTGCATAATTAACCTCAATTTCTCTTTTATCAAATTACAAAAAAGTTATATTCTCATCTTCTCACCTCACCTAGTCATATTTTAACATTTTTTTAAATTAAAGTAAATTTAACCATCATAAATAATACAATTAAAGTTACAGTTAAAACAATTGCCCAAATTCTTTTGCTATAACGATATATTCTTCCTCCTCCAAAATAATTAAATGGATAAAAAGGAATAATAAAGAAAATTAAATAAACAAAACTAAGTTGCGCTACTTCTTTTAAATAAGGACTATTAGTAAAATAAAGAAAAGGTAAAAATAAGAAAACAAACCATTTAATTAATTCTGGGCGCGCTAATTTTTCTTTAAATTCTTTAGTATTTTCATATTTTTCTGGATACCAATTTCCATTAATCATATAAGGAAATCCTAAAAAATTAACGATTGTATTAACAACTATTCCTCCATTATTAATTCTAAATTTCCATTTTTCTTTAGTAGTTAAAACGCCAATATAACGAGTTAAAATAAAGATTATTAAAATTGTTAAATAAGCAAAAAATAAATTACCAAAAATACTAGAATTAGTTGTGAGAATGCCAATCCAAATTGGCGACGCTAAAAGTAAATTTATTAAGAAAAATAGACCTAATTGATTTATTTGTGATTTTTTTTCTTTAACTTTATTTTCTTTCATCACCATATAAAAATCAAAACCAACAGCCACAAAAAATGGTGTTATAAAATAATGTTTAAGCGCATTAATAAAGCCTAAATTTTTGATTATCTCAATAAAACTAACACGTTTTAAACCATTATCAATTAATAATTTAAAAGATCCAACATTATCATCTTTAACTAAAGCTGTTATACCATCAATCTTCTCTTCCCATAAAAAATCGATTGTTTCTTTATATAGTTTTTTACCTATTCCTTGATTATGATAACTTTTATCTACAAAAGCATCACTAATATAAGCAATTTTTTTCTTATTACAGTCGATAATTTTATAAATTATACCACCAACTATTTTATTATCAATTAAAGCAACCATTGCTTTATCAGGATTAGATACACTTAAAGATTCAATTCCTAAAAAAGCCCTTTTTGCAATTTTAAGTACTTCTTTTTCTTCGCCTTTTTTTATTTTTCTTATGATAATTTCTTTTTTTGACATAAAATTACCCTCCATATCATTAATATAATTATATCATATCTAAATCAGTTTTTAAAACAAATATCATTCTTTTGACATTGATTTTGAATTTAATAGATGTTATAATAATTTTATGAAATGGAGGAATAAAAATGAAATGTCCTGTTTGTAAAGATGTCACATTATTGATGAGTGAAAAAAGTGGCGTTGAAATTGATTATTGTCCTGAATGTCGAGGAATTTGGTTAGATCGTGGCGAATTAGAAAAAATTATGGAAAAAGAAAAAATATCAAATGATTCTAATGACAATCAAAATAACGATAATTCAAAAAATAATAAAAATAAACCTAAGAAAAAAGAATCATTTATCAGTGAAATATTTGAAATATTTAGTGAATAAAGTAATTAAACAAAATTACTTTTTTTTATATAATCATAACCATTAACTTTTTCTTTTTTTATCGATATTTAAAAAACAATCATAAATAAATCTAGAACAATCAATACTTTTTTTCTATTAAGATTAGCTATTCTTTTGTCTAATATAATCTAAACACATACAATCTTAATATTTTTACATGTTTTCACCTCTAATTAAAATAATTATATTGTGCGAATATATGTTTTTAAATAGCTTGATGAGATTTTATTTTGAAATAACTTTCCTAGTATATAAAAAAAGCGAAAAATATCGCTTATTCTACTATTTTTAAAATTAATTCATTATATTGGTTAGATAACTGTTCATTATCAAAGGAAATCATTTCATTTTCTAAAGTCCAAAAATCTTGATTATCTACTAAAAAATTAAGGACTGTTAAAGAGTTATTTAAAATCATAACTATTTCATCAATATTATCAATAACTTCTTTATTATCTTCTTCGCCAATTATTTGGTGATAAAAATCAAGATAATAACTATCTAAATTCTTTTCAAGATAAGAATTAGCTTTTTCTTTAGTATATAATTCTTGATAAATATTTTTATAGTTTTCTAATTTTTCTTTTGTTTCTATTATATACGCTTTACTTTCAATAAAATTTGGACCATCATTTTCATAATTTTCATAAGTTGTTAAAGTCATAATTCGATCATCATCTAAAATATCACTAATATTTATAATAGTATTGTACAAATCTTTAGTATAATTTTTAGCAGCTTTTTCAACGACTGCATAATCACCAGTTGTTATTATTTTATCTAATTTTTTATTTAATTCACTAGTATTATGTGTATTCATCAGTTCATATACAGCATCCATTTCCGCAAGTAATCTTTCCTCTTCTTTTAAATCACCAGATACAAAATAAATTAAAACTCCAACAATAACTAAAACAATTAAAAGTATAACCCACCAATATTTCTTCATATTATTCCTCCTAATTTTATGCTTTTATTTTAGCATATTTCCCCTAAATAGTAAATAGACTACTTTTCCTCTTTATTTTCTTCTAAATCCTCATTTTCTTTAGAATTTGGTATTAAAATTGTGCTTTCATATTTCGTTTTAAAAATTTTATCATAAAATAT
>CAMLYN010000096.1 GCA_946491675.1 uncultured Mycoplasmatota bacterium
AATCATTTGTTTACCATTTAATTTAGTAGCAAAACTCTTATATACTTCAAATAAGTAATCCTCTGTTGGCGGAGTTGTTTTATTTAAATACAAAAACTCTGTTCTAAACAATCCAATTCCATCAAGTGGTATTTCCCCAATTCTTTCTAACTCAGTTAAGTCTCCTGTGTTAGCACTAACTTCAAATAAATAATTATCAGTTGTCCTAGCTTCTTTTACATCATCTAACTCTTTTGCTAATTCTAATTCACTAGCTATTTTTTCCTGAACTTCAATTAATCTATTTTCATTTAATTCAGTTTCAACAATTCCTTTATTCCCATCGATAAAAATTAATTCATCATTTTTTAGACTTTTCACATCTATACCAAACACCGAAGGAATTCCTAAAGAAGTTGTTAAAATGCCAATATGACTTGTTTTACCACCCAGCTCAGAAACAATGCCTTTAATATATTTTAAATTATCAGTTAATAAAACATTGGCTGTCATTTCATGTGAAACTAAAATAACATCTTCTTTTAAATTATCTGGATTAAATTCAACAACATCATAATATTTAGATAATACTTTATGGCTAATATCTTTGACATCTTTTGCCCTTTCTTTTAAATAATTATTATCTAATTTTTCTAATTGCTTAACTTTATTATTAAAATAAATATCGATAGCAAAATCACCATAACATTTTTTATCATTGATGATATTTTCTATATCTTTTTTTATACTTGGTGAGATTAAAACATTTTTATTAAATTCAGTTAATGCTTTTAAATCTTCATCATCTAATGAAGCAATTATTTCTTCATAATCTTTGATAGATTTATCAATTGCATTATTTACTTTAATTATCTCATCATTTAAATTAGATGCTGAACCTTGATTAATGCTAGGTAATTTAGTATCAACAAATAAACATTTACCAAGGCCTAAACCATTACCTACTTTAATTCCTAATAATTTCATGTTAACTTCCTATATATTCTTCTAAAGCTTTAACTGCTTCTTCCTCATCAGTGCCATTTGCTTCGATTATTATTTCATCATTAAAATTAATATCAGCCGATAAAATTTCTAAAACTTCTTTTGCATTAATTACTTTATCACCTTTTTTTAACTTTATATCCGATTGAAACTTCATTGCAAGATCAACGACTTCACTTCCTGGTCTTGCGTGAAGTCCAGTTTCTTTTTTTACTATAACATTTTTCGTTACCATATTACCCTCCCATTATCTTAATAATACCATTTTTATCAAAATTTGAAAAGATTTTTTTAAAAAAAATACATTTTATCGACAATAAAATCAAAAATTTAATAGAAAAACATAATCAAATTAAGATTATGTTTAAAATACTACTCATTAAAATCTAATAATTTTAATAATCTTTCAATATCATTTTTTAATGAATTATCATTAATTTCATTGGCTAATTTTTCTAAAAAATCTCTTGTGTTTTTACTTTGTGGTAACATAAATCCTGCTTCGCGATATAAATCTTCAGCCATTAAACGATTAGCTCTAGCAAATGATTTAGCTAATTGTTTTTCTACTTCATCATTACTATTGTTATAAATATAATCGGCTATTTGTTCTTGTTCAACTTTATTTTTAATTAACTTATTTAAACTTTCTAAAACTTTTTCGTCTTTAGATTGTTGCGCAGGATACTGATAAGGAACCATTGAAATTGCGCCCGATGGACATGCTTTACTACAAGCCCCACAACCAATGCATTTTGAAAAATCAATTTGTCCTGTTTCTGTATCAGTAGCTCCAGTAGGGCAAACATAAAGACATAAGCAATCTTTACTACAAATTCTTAAATTTCTTACTGCTCTTATTTCACTCATTTTAAGCACCTCTTTTAATTTCTAATAATTTAAATGCTGGGACTTTACAAACAGGACAAATTTCCGGTTTTTCATCTCCTACATAAATAAATCCACATATATCACAAACATAGACTTTAGTATCTTTGATAAAATTTTTATCATCTTTATATTGACTCAATAATGATTTTAAAATCAAAGTTACTTTTTCACCCCAAGTAATAACCCTTAATGCTCCACGATCTTCTTTTTCTGTAGCAATATTTCGTGCTTTTTGATAATTAATTTCTAAATCTTTATTAATTTTAGAAATTAATTCATTAAAGTCAACTGATTCTTTAATCTTTGCCTTATTTTTATAATAATTAGCCAATTTAGTAAATATTTGAGACTCTTCTTCTAAATATTGTTTTTCACAACCACGTGCTAAACTACTGCATAAAGCACTTATCTCCCCATAACTCATCTCTCTTAACTCTTCTTCTTCATCTTCTTCAGAAACAATCACTTCTACTGCTTCAGCTTTAAACAAATTTTTAGGAGCACCACATAAAGGACATTTCCAGTCATCTGGTAAATCATCAAATTTTATGCCTTCTTTTTCTTCATCGTAAACATACCCACAAATCGGACAAATATATTTCTTCACAAAACAACCTTCTTTCTAATAAAATTATATCATATTTTAATTCAATAATTAAACATTACATATTTAAATTATTTAAACCCATAATATAAGTGGTGATATTATGAAAATTAGATTAGGATATGTTTCTATTTCTAAAACATTAGATTTAACTTGTTCAAAAACAATTACATATACAAACTTTCAAAAAAGCAATAATTTTAGTAAAATCGATGAAATTATTGTGGAAAACTTAGAAAATTTAGAAAAAATTATCGATTATAATATTAAAAACAATATTCATTTTTATCGTTTAACTTCCAAGTTAATTCCTCTAGCAACTAAAAAAGAAGTAGTATTTGATTATATTTTAAAATATCAAAAACAATATCAAAAAATCGGTGAAAAAATCAATAATAATAAAATGCGAGTTGATGTTCACCCTGATCAGTTTTGTATTTTAAACAGTACTAAAAAAGAAGTTTTAGAAAATACCTTCCAAATTTTAGAATATCATTACAAAATATTAGAAGCTTTAAACATTAAAAATAAAATTATTATTCTCCATATTGGTAGTAGTGTTTTAGGTAAGGAAAATAGTATCAAAAGATTTATCAACAATTTTTATAAATTACCTAACTACATTCAAAAATGTATTGCTGTGGAAAATGATGATAAAATTTATAATATTGTGGATTGCCTAAATTTATGCAAAAGACTAAACATTCCGTTTGTTTTAGACTATCATCATCATTTATGTAACAACGATGGTATTGAAATTGATAAATATTTAAATGCAATTTTTTCGACTTGGAACACTACACCTAAAATTCATTTTTCATCACCAAAAAATAAAACAAAGAAAGATTTTCGTTCACATCACGATTATATTAATATTAAAGATTTTATTAGTTTCCTAAACAAAATAAAAGATTTAAATATTGATTTAGATATTATGTTAGAAGCTAAAGCAAAAGATGAAGCTTTATTTAAATTAGTAAGATTATTAAAATATTATAACTATAAATTTATTGATGAAACAACACTTATAATTTGACAAATAGTTAATTATTGTTATAATAATAAATGTCTCAAAGGAGTGATTAATTATGAATTTAAATGAATTTTTAAATAAATATAAAGATCAATATCCTCAAGCGGCTATCGAATATATCACAAATAACTTTGGAAAAAGATTACCTTTAAATAATCCAGATATTTTAAATCAAGTATATGATGCCTTAGGAATGTTCAAAGAGGAAAATACATATTTAGCTTATTTAAAATTATTAGAACAATACTTTGATATTTCTTCCAATATCTTAGAAATCGGTGGCGGTTTCTATCCAGCATTTGCAACTCATATTCGAGATCGTCAACTACAAACTAAAAAAGGTACTATTACCGTATATGATAAAATGTTAGTGACTCAAAATCTACCTCATATAAAACTAGTAAAACAAGATTTTAAAATCCAAGATACTGTTGCTCCATATGATTTATTAGTTGGAATTTTACCTTGTGAAGCAACAACTTTAATTATTAAAAAAGCTAATGAAGAAAATAAAAACTTCTTTATTGTTTTATGTAATTGTACACATTTCTCGCGTCAATATTTAATGTTCAATAGACCAACTTTAGAAAATTGGCGCAAATACCTCAAAGAAATTTTTGACTCAACAAAAAAAGATAATGAGGAAATGTTAGTTTTAGATTCACCAACTAAATATACTGATTATAAAGTTTTAATAAAAAGACAGAAAAATTAATTTCTGTTTTTTTAAACGCCTCCGATAATTCCTTTTTTTCTTAAATATATTTTTCTTAAAAAATCTACTGGTACAACAGTAAAGCTTAACAAAAACATAATTTGAAATTCAAAGAAAGTAAGACCTGATGTTCTAAACAATTCTCCACCAAAATAAATTAATAAAATCTGAACAACAAATATAAAACTAATAATTAAAATAAAAGCCTTATTACCACTTAAATGCGATAGCAAATTAAGTCGATGAGTTCTAGCATTAAAACTATTAAAAATACTAATAAAAATAAACAAACCAAAGAAAGCTGTTAAAATATATTGTTCACCACTTCTAAACAACTGATGAAAAATATTCAACTTTAAAAATAAAATACATATTAAAGTTGAATATATACCGGTAAAAAATATTTCATCTTTCATATATTGATTAATAATTGGTTCATCTCTTCTTTTAGGCTTTTCTTCCATGTATTCTTTTAAAGGAGCTTCAAACGAGAATGCTAAAGCAGCCAAAGTATCCATAACCATATTTATCCACAGCATTTGAATAACTGTAACTGGCGTATCCACACCAATAAAAGGCCCTATTATTGATAAACTTACAGCACATATATTAACGGTCAATTGAAAAATAATAAATTTACGAATACT
>CAMLYN010000097.1 GCA_946491675.1 uncultured Mycoplasmatota bacterium
AATAGCTGGAATTGTATTTTTATTATTAACCATTGTTGTATTCATTAAAGCACCAGTAGCCACCAATAAAACTCTTTTGATATCTTTTTCTTTCATTTTGTCAAAAACATAACCATAAGTAACTAAAGGAGCACAAGCAGGACCACTAGCACCTGCATAAACAGATTGATTTTCTATATCATAAATCATTGAACCACAATCGTCATAATTTTTTAATTCAATACTATATTCAGTTTGCATATAGTCTTTTAAAATGTCTTTACCATAAATACCTAAATCACCAGTTAAAATCATATCATAGTAGCCAATTTCTCTTTTTGTTTCTCTTAAATGATCATAAATTGTTTTAGCTGCAGCTGGAGCCATGACTGCTCCCATATGATAAACATCAGTTATCCCTAAATCAACTACCG
This sequence comes from uncultured Mycoplasmatota bacterium, assembly GCA_946491675.1. The sequence continues at coordinate 414 of CAMLYN010000097.1, forward strand.
TCCCTAAAGTAGCACTTTCAATTTTAATACCTTTTTTATTGCTTGATAAATAAGCACTAGCTCCACCAGTTGATGTAAATGTTGTTGTCTTTCTTTTTGGGCCACCATATTCAACTGGATACCTAAATTGTTTTTCAGCTGCATTATTGTGTGAAGAAGTAGCTGTAATAGCATTTTTAACTTGTTTTGCTTCAATCATATTTGAAGCTACAATAAGACCTAAAACACTAGTCGCACAAGCTCCATATATACCAATTAAAGGAATTCCTAAACTTGATGCGGCATAGTTAGTAGCTACTATCTGATTTAATAAATCACCTGATACTAAAACATCAACATCAAATTTAGTTAATTCCATTTTATTTAGTAAAATATCGATTGATTCTTCAATTAATTTTACTTCTGCTAATTCCCAAGTTTTAGTTCCAAAATATAGATCATCATAACTTTTGTCAAAATATTTTGATAATGGACCTTTGCTTTCATAAGGACCTGTTATCGTTGCTGTATCATTAATATAAACATTATTGTATTTAAAAGTCATTTTTATCCTCCCATAATTATTAATCTAAGTAAACCAAAAACATAAGCACTAACAACACCAAAAATAATAACTGAACCGGCTAATTTAAACATATTAGCACCAATCCCTGTAACAAAACCTTCCTTACGATATTCTAAAGCTGCACTCATCATTGCATGGGCAAAACCTGTTATCGGAATAATTAAACCGCATCTAGTTAAATGAACTAATTTATCAAAAAATCCTAAACATGTTAATAAACATCCTAAGAAAACTAAAGTTACAATCATTAACATAGCGGCATCACTAGTAGATATGCTAAAGAAATATGAATAAATGTCAATCAAAGTTTGTCCTAATACTCCCATTAATCCACCGACAATAAAAGCAACTAATCCATTGCATAAAACATTTTCTTTAGGTGTATGTTTTGCTACCAAATTTTTATATTTATTCTTTTCCATAATATTCCTCCTAATTTTATTATGATAAAATATTATTTTTTTATACAAAAAAACTAGTTTATGCAACTAGTTTTGACTTTAATTTGGTTAATATTTTTTGTTCGCCACGAGAAACTTGAACTTGCGTAAGACCTAATTCATTAGCTGTTTGTTGTTGCGTTAAATCATTCATATAGCGTTTAGTGATTAAATTTCTTTCAAATGGCGTTAAATTGGTTAAAGCTTCCTTTAAAATCAATAAATCATCAATATTATCTAATTTTCCAATTGTATCTTGTAATGTAATTTCTTTTCCTTCATTATTTAATGGTTCATCGATACTGTAAATTGGTTTAGTACTATTAATAGCTTCATCAATTAAATTAATTGGTAGTTCTAAAAAATCAGCTAACTCATTATTAGTTGGTTCGTGCATTAATTTTTGACTTAAAATAACACGAGCTTTTTCAATTTTTAAATTAAGTAATTGAATATTTCGACTGACTTTAATACTTTTATCTAAAGAAACTAATTTTTTCATCTCACCTAAAATGTATGGATAAGCATAAGTTGTAAATTTAACATTCATACTAGCATCATAATTTTTATAAGCCATTATCATCCCAATACATCCAGCTTGAAACAAATCTTCTTTATTAAAATACTTCTCAAAATATCTTGTAATCGAATAAATCAAATTTTTATTTTCAAGAATTAGTTCTTCCATGATTCCTCCTTATAAATTAATAATATTCATAGCACTTAATTCATCAGAAGCTTCATACATATATTTTAATAAACGGCTATTATTAATACGATGTTTAACTAAATTATTAGTTAGTCCACATAATAAACTTTTGCCATTATTATTTTTACATAATTCATAATTATTTAATAAAGTGTTTATGCCATAACAATCGATTGAATCTAATCCACTTACATTAAATACAGTATTTCTAATACCATTTTCTTCAACTAAATTATTGACTTCTTCTTTTAATTTAGCAACAGTATTTTTATTTAAAACTCCATTTAATCTTATAAATAATATTCCTTTAAAAAACTCAATATTTATATCTAACAAGCTCAATCACCTTCCATAATAATTTAGCACACATTTTATTATTTTTATACCGATTCGACAAAACTAGACTTATTTTTTAGGTTTTTGCATTTTATAAATAGTATAAATTAGAAATAATAATAATAAAATAATCAAAGTTATATCAAAAAGACGATGACCATTTATCTTTAAAATATAATCATTTAATTTATTATTTAAATTAGCATTATTATTTTTCTCATTTTCTAAATTATTTATACAATCACCTTGCAATTTAGTTTTTAGTTCGGAAATTGTTTTTTCATATTCAAAAATCTTTCTGTTTTTATCAGTTAAGTTTTTATTTGTATCTTCATTTAATGATTTTAAATCTTCACGTAATTCATCAATTTTTTTTCGATAAAAACTATTAAGATTAATTAAATCGATCATTTTATTATTATACTCATTTAAAATTTCTTGATTTAAGTCAGAAGTACTAAGCTTTAATTGTTCAATTTGGCTATTTAATTCATTAATTTTATCTTTTAATAATTGATTGTCTTGATTTAAATAAGTTATTTGATCAGTCTTATTATTTAACTTAACCTGTAAATTATTAATTTTATCATTTAAACTAATTAATTCCTTTTCTTGATTTTCGATTATTGATTCTTTTTGCTCTAATGTTTTTTTCAAACAATTATTATCTGATTGACAATTAGTTAACTTAATTTCTAATTCTTTTATTTTTTCTTCATAAAATTGTTGTTGTTCTAAAAGTTTATCTTGTAAATTTAATAGTTCTTGTTTTAAGTCAAATATTTCTTTTTCTAATTCAGAAATGGTATTTGAAGCTATATTTAAAGTTACACTTTTAGTTATCTTTAAATCATTTAATGTGAACACTATTTCATATTTTCCATTTTTATTCCAATCAATATTATCTTTTATAACAACATCATCAGTAGCAGCAACAATAAAATTATTTAGATCAAAGTTTTTATTAGTTATATCGACAATATCAATTTCTAATCTATCACGAGTTCGATAACTATAAAAAGTTTTCACACTTTCATCATCACGATATATATAATCATCTATTGATGAATTCATATATTTGGGATAATATTCTTTATTATTAAAATAAGTTAAACACCATTTTTCTCGATAACGATATTGTTTAATAATATCAGTTTTTATAATACCTTCATCATTAATTGGTTCATACAATATTTCTTTTGTTGTCCATTCAGTTAAATCTATATTTAAATCAGTAACTTTTTTAACTTCTTTTTTTGCATTACTCCAATGATAATCAGAAAAATCTAATATATAATTTTGTGCAATAAAAACATCTTTTTTATCATTTGAATAACCAAAAGTATATAACTTATCGCTTGGTCCTAAATCAAAAATATAAAAAATTACTTCAATTTGATTCAGAGGATATTTTTTACCTAAATCAATAATTAAAGATCCTCCATTATCAATATAGGACATATTTTCTTCAGATATTCCATTATTAATATAATCATCAAACCCAGGTAAACAGCCATCACATGTGTAATTATATTTAATTTCTTTATTATTAACTTTAACAGTTAATTCAGTAATACGAAATGCGCCATAACTACCTTGGAGATCATATAAATGAATATATCTTGCTGTTTTAGCCTTAGTATATTGATACTGATTACGCGTTTCATAAATATAACCAGGATTATCAACTTTTTTATCTTCCCAATCAGAATAATCTGTTAAATAACATTCATCACTAAAATCATCTTCTAAATTATAGAGCTGATAATCACCTAAAGATTTAATATTTTTATACCAAAGATATCTTTCTTCAGAAATAACATCAATTAAATCGGTTTTCAATACTTCTTCTTGTTGATAATCACTATAATCTGAATAATTTGAATAATAAACCTCACTAGCTTCTACTTTAATACCTAAAACTAGCAAAAATATTAACCATAAAAATTTTTTCATATTTCACCTCCTCATTAGTTATATAGGTGAAAAATTGATGATTTCCTTTTTTTTTGACAAAAAAAATCAAAAAAATATTAATTTTTTCGATTTATTAATTAATAGTAAATAATATTGACTATTTATTTACAGCAACTGACTGATTTGATTTTTATTTAAATTAGTTAATTTAGAAATTAAATCAATACTCATTCCTTCGGCTAACATATTTTTAGCTACACTTAAAATTCCATCTTGTTTTCCTTTTTTCTTGCCTTCAATCAAACCAGCTTTGTGTCCTTCAATTAAACCAGCTTTATGACCTTCAACTATACCTGCCTTATGACCTTTACTCTCCCCTTTTCTTACCAATGCTTCTTCATACATTTTTTGTTCTTCTTCTGCACTAAACCATTTGATTATTTCATCATCATTATTTACTT
>CAMLYN010000098.1 GCA_946491675.1 uncultured Mycoplasmatota bacterium
ATAAAAATTGTTAATAAAATATTCCACAAATGTTAATTAAAATGTGGATAACTTTAATAATTGTGGATAACATATTTTTTTTATAAATGAAATGTTAAGATTTTGTTAAAATAAAATTGACAAAAAAAGTAACATTTATTATAATTATTTCATCAGTGATGAAGAAGAAGAGTAATTTTATTTATATTTTTAGAGAATTGCTGAGTGGTGAAAAGCAATATTATAATAAAATGAAAGACACTTTGGAGCTACTTATCTGAATTATTAGTAGGATGAGTCGGAGATGAACCGTTATTTCAATGAGTGATTATATATAATATAATAAATTGGGTGGTACCGCGGATCTAACAGTTATTCGTCCCTTTAGAGGATTAATAACTGTTTTTTATGCGAGGAGGTATATATGAAAAAAATTTATTTTAATAATTTAAAACAATATTTAGGAAAAGAAATTACTATTGAAGGATTTGTTGATAATATCCGCAATCTACAATATGTTCAATTTTTAGTAATAAGGGATATTAATGGTAAAGTCCAAGTTACTATTGAAAAAAATGAACAAAATAGCGAATTAAATAATATTGTGAATAAATTAACTGTCGAAAGTACTGTTAAAATAAGTGGTATTTTATTAGAAAATGAAAAAGTAAAATTAAATGGTATGGAATTAATTCCAAATTATATAGTAGTAACTAGTAAATGTTTAGACGAGTTACCACTTAATTATAAAGATAGCAATTCTGCATTAATTGATACTAGACTTAATTATCGATTTTTAGATTTGCGTAATGAAAAAAATATACTTATGTTTAAAGTTCAAACTTGTTTAATTAATGCAATGAGAGAATTTGTTATTAAAAACAACTTTATTGAAATTCACACACCTAAAATAATTGGAACTGCTAGTGAATCAGGTTCAGAAGTTTTTGAAGTAAAGTATTTTGATAAAAAAGCATATTTAGCACAAAGTCCGCAATTTTATAAACAAATGGCTCTAGCAAGTGGTTTTGACAAAGTTTTTGAAATTGCTCCAGCATTTCGTGCAGAAAATTCGAATTCTTATCGTCATGCAACAGAATTTACTTCATTTGATATAGAAATAAGTTATATTGATAGTTTTGAAGATGTTATGAATTTTGAGGAAGATTTATTAATTAGTGGTTTAACTGATGTTAAAGAAAATTATGGAGAAGATGTTAAAAAATTATTTAATGTTGATGTAATAATTCCTGAAAAACCATTTCCAAGAATAAAATTGGAAGAATTATATGATGAATTAAAAAATAAATATAATTTTGAAGTTAATTTTGAAGATGTCGGTGATATGAATGCTGAAGCAGAAAAACTAGCATCGAAATATATAAAAGAAAAATATGGTCATGAATTTGTATTTATAACAGATTTTAGTTCTAAAAAAAGAGCATTTTATCATATGAGAAAAAATAATATTCCACAGGGTTATGATTTAATTTGGAAAGGCTGTGAAATAACTACTGGGGCTCAAAGGGAACATCGCTATGAAATACTTAAAAATCAAGCATTAGAAAAAGGTTTAGATAAAGATATTAAATTTTATTTAGAATTTTTTAAATATGGTTGTCCTCCACATGGTGGATTTGCAATAGGTATCGATAGACTTACAATGTTATTATTAGAAACTAATTCATTAAAAGAAACAATGTTTATCTTTAGAGGTCCTAATAGAATTGAACCTTAATTTGTAGTTGACAAATGAAATAAAATAATTTCTAATGTATATAGGTATGAATTAATTCATATATTAAAAAAGAGATACATTTAATTGTTCGGGTTGAGTGTTTCTCTATGAATTTATAGTTTTTTTGAAAAAACACTTATCATAATCGAACTTTATGTTAAGTGTTTTATTTTATTCTAGTTTTTTGAATCTTGTTTTAATAATAATATTATGATAACTAATATTACTAAATATTGCATAGAAACCTTTCCACAAAGAATCACCTCCTTATAAAAAGGGGACATTTTCTATTAAATATATTTCTAACAATTAATTTTAAATTAATAATTATGTTTTGTCAATAATGATATTAAAAAAAATAAATAAAAATATTTGACAAAATTAACTTTTATCTATATAATTAATAAAGCAATCAAAAAAACGAAATTTTGGAGGTGGATTATAATGAAAAGAACTTATCAACCAAATAATAGAAAAAGAAGTAAAAAAATGGGTTTTTTAGCTCGTACTAAATCTAAAATAGTAAGTAGTCGTCGTAAAAAAGGCCGTAAAGTTTTATCTCATTAATAAGTACACCACTGTCTAAACAGTGGTTTTTTCTTCATATCGAGGTGATAATTTGTGAATAAAGAACACATATTAAAGAGAAATATTGATTTTCAAAGAATAATAAAAAAAAATCGACCATATAAATATAAAGAATATATTTTATACGTTGAAAGAAATAATAGTAATAGCTATCATTTTGGTTTTTCAGTTGGGAAAAAGATCGGTGGTTCTGTTGTTAGAAATAAAATAAAAAGACAATTAAAGCATATTGTTGCAAAAAAAGACTACCAAAAAGGCTTTAATTGTATTATAATAGTAAATAACAGTATTTTAAACAAATCTTTCCAAGAAATGGAAGAAGATTTAATATTGATATTAAAAAAAATAGGATTGATGAAGGAGAAAAGAGATGAATAAAAGAAAAAAAATACTAGTATTTGCGCTCTTATTATTGTTGTTAACTGGGTGTACTAAATACAAAACTTATAATAATGAACCAGTTATTATTGATTCAACTGGACAAAGAGTAGTAGAAAATATTTTATGTAAAACTGAAGAAACTGAAAAACAATTTAATGAATTAAAAGAAAAATATAAAATTGATTTGGATAAACAATTAAGTGATTCAAGTATTTCTCAAGAAGAATATGATCAAAAAATAAATGAATTAAATGAAAGTTTTGATTTAACAAATGTAGCTACTTGTTCTGATTTTAATGTTTTTTCTGGTGATGAAGGACTTTGGACAACATTATTTGTAAAAACTTTAGCTTGGGTAATAACTAAAATAGGTATGTTTACTCAAAATTATGGTTGGGCAATAATTATAGTTACAATTTTAATTAGATTAGTACTTTATCCATTAACTCAAAAAACAGCAATGCAATCAGAAAATTTAAATGCTGCTAAATCTAAATTAGATAAATTAGAATTAAAATATCGTAATCGTAATGATCAACAATCTCAAATGTTGAAAGCTCAAGAAATGATGGCAATATATAAACAATATAATATTAATCCTATGTCTGGTTGTTTATATGCTTTAATTCAAATACCTTTATTTTTTGCTTTCTATGAGGCACTATATCGTTTACCAGTTGTGTTAGAAGAAAATTTCTTTGGAATAAATTTAGGAATAACACCATTAACAGCTTTCCAACACGGACAATATTATTATATTATATTTGTCGTGCTAGTGATTGCAGCTACTTATTTCTCATTTAAACTTAATACTACAATGAACCCATCTGGAGAACAAGCAAAACAAATGAAAATGATGATGAATATAAGTATAGCTATGATTTCAATTGCTTCATTTACTATTTCTACTGGAATTGCTTTATATTGGATTGTTAATAGTAGCTTTACTATCGTTCAAAATTTAATTGCAAAAAGGAGTAAAAAAAATGAACACATTGCATAAATACGAAGGAAAAAATTTAGAAAATTTAAAAAATCAATGTTTAGAAAAATTAAATGTTAAAGAAGAGGAATTATATATTTTTGAGACTGAAGAAGAAGCTGGACTATTTAAAGGAAAAAAATATATTCTTGAAGCAATTACAAAAGATGAAATAATTAGTCAAATACGTTGTTTTATTAATGATTTGGCCAAAAATCTTAATATTGAAATTAATTCTGAAATAAGAATAGAAGACAAGAATGTAAATGTTTTATTAGTAACTGAAAATAATAATATAATGATTGGTAAAGATGGTAAAACTTTAAATGCAATTCAAATTGTTTTAAGACAATATATGAAAGAACTAAATAAATTTGGTTTAAGAATAATTGTTGATGTTGGTAACTACAAGAATAAAAGACTAAAAAATTTAGAATATGAAGTTAAAAAAATTTGTAAAGAAGTATTAAAAACAAAAGTTGAAGTAAAGTTAGATCCTATGAACTCTTATGAAAGAAGAAAAGTTCATTCAATTGTTGGCGAATTTGATTCTTTAGAATCAGTTAGTTATGGTGAAGATCCAAATCGTTATACTGTTATAAGATTTAAAGACTAATTAGTCTTTTTTTCTTGATTAATTATTGAGTATGTTGTAAAATACTTTCATAGAAAGGGGAATAATTATGCTACATGAAGTTTTACCTATTAACGTTTTAGAAAAAATAGATAAAGAATATATTGATATCATTAAACCAATTATTACTAATAAAGAATTTATTAACCGTAAGAATTATCATCATCATGAACATCGTTCTGTTTATGGACATAGTTTAATGGTATCTTTAAATTCATATTACCTAGCTAAAAAATTAGGACTTGATTATAAAGCAGCAGCAATTGGCGGACTACTTCATGATTTTTATTATAAAGATTGGCAATTAGATAAAGAAAAGAAACCATTGTTAAAATCCCATGGTTTTGTTCATGCTAGAGAAGCTTTAGAAAATTCAAAAAAATTATTTCCTGATTTAGTAGATAAAAAAGTTGAAAATATAATTAAAAGACATATGTTTCCATTAAATTTTATACCACCTTTTTATTATGAAAGTTGGTTAATATGTTTTGTTGATA
>CAMLYN010000099.1 GCA_946491675.1 uncultured Mycoplasmatota bacterium
AAGTATCAGGAGGTCAAAAACAAAGATGTGCTTGTGCAAGAGCTTTAATTAATCACCCAAAATTAATTTTAGCAGATGAGCCAACAGGAGCATTAGATTCAAAATCTTCAAGAATGTTATTAGAAACAATGGATGATATGAACGATAAGTTAAAGGCAACTATTCTTATGGTAACTCACGATTCGTTTAGTGCATCTTTCTGTAAAAGAGTATTATTCTTAAAAGATGGTAAAATTTTCAATGAGATAGTTCGTGGTAATAAATCAAGAAAAGATTTCTTTGATGAAATAATTGATGTTTTAACACTCCTTGGAGGAGATGTAGGAAATGTTAAGTAAATTAGCATTTCGTAATGTTAAACGAAGTGCAAAAGATTATGTAATTTATTTAATTACAGTAACATTAGCTTTTTCTTTTATTTTTGCATTTAACTTAATGGGAAATTCTGAAGAAATATTGAATTTATGTGATGTGATGAATAATTTTGCATTGGTAATGTATTTTGTTAATGCGTTTATCATAGTTGTTGTATGCTTTTTAATTAATTATACAGTTAAATTTATGTTTAGCAAAAGAAGTAAAGAATTTGGAACATATATGCTTTTAGGAATTAAAAAGAAAAAAATTTCAAAGATGTTTACTTTTGAAAATATTATTTTAGGTTTCTTTTCTTTATTAATTTCAATTCCCATCGGTTATATTTTTAGTCTTTTTATGTCATTCATAGTTACAAGAATGTTTGAATTGGATTCTATTGTTAAGATTACCTTTAATTTAAATTCTGTTTTATTATTGTTGCTTTATTTTGTTTTAATATATTTATTTGTTTTATTTTTAGCAAGACACAGAATAAAAAAAGTAAAAATATATGATTTGTTATATTTAGAAAAGCAAAATGAAGAGAAAAGATTTAAAAAGAATAAAGTTAGAAATGTAGCATTTATTGTTTCTTTAATTGTTGGTGTTGTTGCAATGTTCCTTTTTGATGGACAGTTTAAAGGGATGGGTACAGAGCCATCTTTCGGAATAATTTTCTTATCTGTAATTTTGATTATTATAAGTATTTATGGTGTTGCTATTACACTATCTGATTTTATTTTGAAAATAGTTTTAAAAAATAAAAAAATTAAATATAGTAAAGATAATTTATTTATAGCAAGGACATTTTCTTCTAAAGTAAAAACAATGAGTTTTACTTTAGGAACGTTGACAGTATTAATTACATTTACTTTAATAGCCTTAAATTTATCTAGCTTATTTAAAGCAATGTTTGACTATCAATTAGAGTTAGCATCTCCTTATGATATTAGTATTAAAGAAATTGATAAAAATAATATTTCCGAATATATAAATTTTATTCAAAGTGATTATACTATCGAAGATAGTTTTAGCTATCATGGATATAAAGAAACAAATCGATATATAAGTAATTCCTTAGGAAGATATAGTGGCTGGAGAGATTATGACCAAGTAATTAAGCTAAGTGATTATAATAAATTATTAGAATTAAGAGGCGATAAGAAAGTTAGTTTAGCTGATGATGAATATTTGATTAATGCAGTAAAAGAGTTAGGAGATAAAATTGCAAATGAAGATTCTATCAAAACACTTACTTTACCAAATGGCGTTAAGCTAAAGCAAAAGGAAGTTCTTACTACTGGTTATACTTATTCTTGGGGCGTTGGATATGGCTTTATAATCGTAGTGCCTGATAATGCTATTACGGGTTTAGAAGAGGGTGCTACAAATCTTATTGTTAATACAAAGGAAAAAACAACAGAAACTTTTGGAAAGAAATTGACAGCTTTTATAAGTCCAGATATTTGTAATGAAACTGAAGATGGATATACTATGTGTTATTCTTCGGGTAATTTAACTGTAAGAGGTCAAGAAGAGGCTACTAATAATGGATTTATAACAATAATATCTTTTGTTTGCTTTTACATAGCATTTATCTTTATCGCAGTAGTTGGAACAATCCTAGCTATTCAATCACTAAGTGATTCTACAAAATATCAATATCGTTATAGAGTTTTAAGTAAACTTGGAGTACGTGATGAGGCATTAAATAAAACAATATTTAAACAACTATTTGTATTCTTTGTTTTCCCAGTTTTTTATCCACTTATAATTAGTTTTGTTGCATTAACGTCTTTAAACAAAATTTTTAATGTTGTTTTAGCAACAGATACAGTTTATTTAGTATATTATTTCATTAATATAATTGTCTTTGTATTAATTTATATAATATATTTCTTAGCAACTTATTTTGGCTTCAAAAGAAATATCGAAAGAAATTAAGGAGGCGAGAGAATGTTAAACAAATTAGCAATTAGAAATGTAAAACGTAGTAGTCGTGATTACATTATTTACCTAATTACCATAACAATAGCATTTTCACTTATGTTTGCTATGAATTTGGTGTCATGGTCAGATGCTGTTGTAGATCTTTATGACAATATGAATGATACATTTAAAAATGTAGTTATATTTATAAATGTAATAGTTGTTTTTGTTATATGCTTTTTAATTAATTATACAACGAAGTTCATGTTTGAAAAGCGAAGTAAAGAGTTTGGAACATATATGCTTTTAGGAATAAAAAAGAAAAAAATTTCAAGATTATTCCTTTTAGAAAATATATTATTTGGTTTTATTGCTCTTATACTTTCTATTCCGATAGGGTTTGTATTTAGTCAATTTATATCCTTATTTATTGTAAAAGTTATGGAATTACCACAAGCAATTTTTATTGAATTTAATTTTATGTCTGTTATACTATTATTACTTTACTTTTTCCTTATTTATTTGTTTGTATTATTCTTGGCTCATAGAAGAATTAAAAAGATAAATATTTACAATTTACTATATTTGGAAAAACAAAATGAAGAAAAAGTTATTAAGAAAAAAAAGAATCGTAATTTATTATTTGTTATTAGTGTGTTAATTGGAATTGGCTCTTATATTTTCTTGCATTCTACTTTAACTAATGATGTTATGATGGATACCTCATTTTTAACCTATATGATGGTTGGTATTCTATTATTTATTATAAGTATTTATGGTGTAATGTTTAGTCTATCTGATTTCATACTTTCTATTGTTTTGAAAAGTAAAAAAATCAAGTATAGTAAAGATAATTTATTTGTAGCTAGAACATTCTCATCCAAAGCAAGAACAATGGGAATGACATTTGGGACACTTGGTGTTTTGATTATGTTCACTTTATTGTTTTTAAATTTTTCTAGTTTAAATAAAGCATCTTATGATTATATAAATGAAACGACTTCACCTTTTGATGTATCAGCGTTCTTTGAAACAGAAGAACCTCTTTCAAAAGTTTATGATGTTGTAGATGAGAATTACACAATTGTAGATAGTGTTAGATATAATGTGTATTTGAATACTAATTCAAATATTGAGAAACTTTTACCAGCATATTCTTATACTAGTGAACCTTATGATAAAATTATCAGATTAAGTGATTATAATCATTTATTAAAGATAAAAGGGAAAAATCAAGTAACTTTGAATAATGATGAATATATCCTCGTTTATGATAAGTCAGATTCATTTCTAGCAGAAGATAGTTCAATTAAAACGATTACATTATCAAATGGAATAACACTTAATCAAAAAAGTACAACAACAGAACTTGAATTTGCAGGACTTACAAATGCAGGGTATGCAGTTGTTGTACCAGATGATGCGATAAATGGATTGGGAATTTACCAATATTTTATGGCTATTGATACAAAAGAAGATACATCAGCTGAATTAGAGAAAAAACTTGTAGAAGCACTTAGATCTGATTTATGTGAAGTAGATGAAGAAGGTCATGAGTTTTGTTCAACTTATCGTATTAATATAAGGGGAACTACTTTAGAAGAATCAAATGTAATGTCTGCTATTGTAACAGCAATTTGTGTTTATATGTCCTTTATCTTTTCAGCAATTGTTGGAACAATCCTAGCTATTCAAACATTAAGTGATTCTACAAAATATAATTATCGTTATACAGTATTAAAACGACTTGGAGTAAAAGATGGAAAACTTTATAAGACTATTAGAAAGCAATTATATGTTTTGTTTGGAGTACCAGCAATTTATCCAATTATAATTAGTTTTGTTATAGTATATCTATTAAATAGAGTATATAAATCAATATTACCCAGTCCAACATTTTATTTAAGTTGTTTTGGTGTAAGTATCTTGATATTTATAATGATATATATAATTTACTTTATTGCAACTTATTTTGGATTTAAAAGAAACATTGATAAGAGTTAGAGGGTAATGTAATCTAACTCTTTTTATAGTATAATATTAATAGAAATGTGGTGATGTTATGAATATTGTAATTGTAGAAGATGATCCGATTATAAGAGAAAAACTATCTATACTTTTGCAAGATGCTGGTTATAAAACTACATTGATAGAAAATTTTGAAAATGTCGTAGATAATTTGTTAGAAATAGATGCTAATTTGATTTTACTAGATATTAATTTACCTTATATGAATGGATATGATATATGTAAGAAAATAAAAGAAAAATCAAATATACCAATTATCTTTGTTACAAGTCGTGATACCACAGAAGATGAAATTAAAAGTATTAGAGTAGGTGGAGTTGATTTTATAACAAAGCCATATAATAAAATTGTTCTACTCGAGAAAATCAAAAGAGCATTAAAATTAAATAATCCTATTAATTTTAGAGAACTAACTA
>CAMLYN010000100.1 GCA_946491675.1 uncultured Mycoplasmatota bacterium
TAAATCACGTTTAACTAAAAAAGTAAATGCTATGGAATAAAACATTTACTTTTTATTTTTAATTTTTTGGTTTATTTTATTATTTTTTTGATATAATTAAGATAGGTGAAAATATGAGAAACTTATTAAAACTACTTCCTTTATTAATTATTTTAATTTTGGTCCTTATTTTTCGTAATTCGATCACTAATTATATTGTTGAAAAAATTATATTTTCTAAAGAAATATACGTTGAAAAACCTAACGAATATGCTCTTAATTATGATTTTGAATATGTTAAAACTACCGATGATTTTATCGCTGATAACAAGCAAGAATTATTGAATATTTTATATACTTCTTTAAATAACGGTTATAATAATTTTTATTTTTACTGTCATTATGATGATTGCCAAAGTGATGTTAACGATTTAACAAACTCAAAAAATTTAGTTAACATTAATAATTACATTCATCCTTACAATAACTATCGCCGAGTCTATATATCAACTAATTCATTTGATAAAGTAGATATAAGAGTAGAAAAATCTTATACTGACGATAATATTAATTCAGTTAATCAGAAAATAGAAGAAATTACTTCTGAAATCATTACAAATGATATGTCTGATAAGGAAAAGATAATTGCTTTTCACGATTATATTATTGACAACACTATATATGATTCTAATTATGTTACTACCAATTTAAATGATATTGATAATCCATCTCACAAAGCATTAGGACCATTGTTTTTTGGTAAAGCTCTATGCGGAGGATATGCTGATGTTATGGCAATATTTTTAAATAAATTAAATATTCCTAATTATCGTATTTCTAGTTCTAATCATATTTGGAATTTTGTATATTTAGATAATAATTGGTATCATTTAGATTTAACTTGGGACGATCCAGTTACTGATAACGGTAGTAATATTAAATTAAATACTTTTTTACTTATAACAACTGAACAATTAGAAAATTTACATACTGGTTATCATAGTTATGATAAAAATGTTTATTTAGAAGCTAAGTAATTAGCTTTTTTTATTATAAAAATCACATCTTTTCAGATGTGACTAATAAATAAAAATTAATTATCTAAATTAAATAGCACTAATAAAGTTAAATTTTTAAATATTAAAAATAATGAAAAATAAATATATTTTATTTATAAAATTAAGATAATTAATCCAACATCTCATAAATAGGTAAAGTAATAACTACTTTAGTTCCTTCATTTTCTTTAGAAAAATATTCTAACGTACCATCATGAGCTGAAATTATTTCACAAGATAAAGATACCCCTAATCCAGTTCCATTTTTTTTAGTTGTATAAAATGGTTCTTTAATTCTTTCCATATCACATTCTTTAATTCCACTGCCATTATCTTCAATAATAACAGTAAAATTACTATCCTTTATTTCATATTTTAAATTAATTTTAGGTTTTATAGTTTCATCTAAAGCTTCTACCGAATTTTTAATCATATTAATAAAAACTTGATTTAATCGATTATAATCTCCTTCAATAAAAATCTCGTCTAATGAAATATCATAATCAAATTTAATACTTTTTCCTTTTAAAAGAGGTGTCAATTGATCAACAACGTCTTCTAACAACATATTAATATCTAATATTTCCTTTTGAACTTTAATTTTATTCATTGCTAAAAAATCTTGTAATAATAACAATATTTTCTCATTTTCTTCTTTTAAAATATTAATATAACGAATATGATCTTTATTGTTAATATCAAACATATCTAAATAACTTTTACAAACAGCAATTGGATTTTTTATTTCATGAGTAATTTTAAATAAAGATTCTCTAATTTGTTTATCAGTCTCTAATTCTTTAATACTCATATGTAATTTAATAATGTCTTCGCCTTTATTATACATATAAATAATTAAATACGTAATGACAATAAAAGTTACTAACATTAATAAATTATCAACAATTGGAAATTTTTCATCATATATAAAATAAATTGTGATCGAAAAAAGAGATTTAAAAATAAAAAATAAAGCTAAAAATAAAGATTCTTTTCTTTTATAAGTTAATATATATATTATAAAATAAACTAAATATTCACAAATAAAAATAAAAATATTCATATCTAAACTATAATAAAGATAAATCAAAATAATTGAAATGATTATTCCTATATAACTTCTTTTCTTTATGTAAGCAAAAATAAGTGGAATATTAAATAATAACATGATCGATAAATTATCTTCAATCATATTATAAGTAATTAATAAATAAAGACTTGATAATAAAGCAAAATCTAAAAAAGTTTTACTTTGTTCTTTATTAACATTATTGCTATAAGTATAATAAAATAAATTAAAAATTAAAGGAAACACTAAAAGAATAATATTCAATAAAATTTGTTGAAAAACATTCACCATAAGTCACCTCATAATAATTATAATATTTTATTTTGTCATAATTTGTCGAATTGTGTCGAAGAAAGAAAAAAAGTAATAAAATTACTTCAATGCATCGATAAATTTTTCTAATTTTTGAGCTTGATCACCTAGAATTATCTTTAATTGATTATCAATTTCGACAATTCCTTGAGCTCCAATTTTTTGAATTCCTTCTTTATTGACTTTTTTTGTATCTTTTAGCTCCACAATAAAACGTGAACGGTTAGTTTCATATTTAATAATATTGTCCTTTCCTCCTAAATACTCAACTAATTTATTTGCTTCCAATTTAAAATCTTTTTGCTTTGATCTTACAATTGCAATACCTATAATTACTAAAACAATAATTATTATTAAATATTGCCATATTTGTTCCATACCTATCACCTTAATTAATTATACTATATTTTTTTTAATTTGAAAACATTTTAATTGTATAATTCTCAAAATTAGTGTAAGATAATAATGAGTAAAAAATTAGAGAGGAATCTAAAGACATGAAAAAAATATCAAAATATAAAGTAGACATTTGGTTATTATTAATTTTATTTATTTTTATAATTATTAGTCTTGTTACTATCAATAGCGCGCAAAATTTAATTTCTAATGATACTCTAGTTTTAAAACAAATCCTTTGGTATATTGCGGGTTTTATAATAGCTTATTTTATTATGTTTATTGGTAATGATTTTATCTATCGAAATATTTGGATTTTTTATGTCATTGGTATAATATCACTGTTAGGGTTATTGTTATTTGCTGAACCAATTAATAACGCTAAATGTTGGTATAGTATTCCAGGAATCGGAACTATTCAGCCTAGTGAATTTATGAAAATAATTCTAATTATTACTTTAGGAACTATGATTCATAAATTTAATGATGAATATAATAATCCAACAGTTTTAGAAGAGTTTAAATTTTTAATTAAAATAGGAATTGTAGTATTTATTCCAAGTATTTTAACCTTTTTACAACCGGATACTGGAGTAGTATTAATATATTTATTAATAACTATTATTATGTTATTTATATCAGGAATTAGATATCGATGGTTTGTTATTCTTTTTTCCGTTATTGCCCTTTTCATAGCAATTGTTTTGGGAATATATTTTATTAATACTGATTTATTTATAAATATTTTTGGAACTGATTTTTTCTTAAGAATCGATCGGCTATTGGATTGGTCAAATAGTAGTGGTTATCAATTAGAAAATGGAATGACTAGCATCGGAGCTGGTGGATTATTAGGAATGGGAATTAATAATACACCAATCTATTTTCCTGAACCACAAACTGATTTTATCTTTGCTGTATATGCTAATAATTTTGGTTTTATTGGTGTATTATTTCTTCTAGGATTAATTGCATTTTTTGATATAAAATTAATTTTGTTAGCAATTAAAAATACAAATTTAACTAACAAATATATTATTGGTGGAATTGTTGGAATGTTAATATATCAACAATTACAAAATATCGGAATGACATTTGGCTTAATGCCAATAACCGGTATCACCTTACCTTTTATTAGTTACGGTGGATCATCATTATTAAGTTACATGATTATGATGGGAATTATTTTTAATATTTCTAATGAAACAATAAGATATACAAATTGACTTATTTTTAAAATTATGATAGTATAAATTTTACTTAGAGAGGTGAATTTTATGGATCAAACAATTGTAAATAGAAAAAAAGTTTATATAATCTGTGGATATGGTGAATATAAGTATCTTTGGGAACACTTATATGAAATAATTGATGTTCAAAAAGAAGAATTGATTATTCCTTATTTTTTTATGGAATATGATAAAATAGATCAAACAATAACTTCAATTACAAATGAACTAGCACCTGATTCACCAGCTTCGTATGATGACGTAAAAGAAGCTATTACTGAATATTTTTTAGAAGAAAAAAACCGTTATTTTAGAACTTATGTTCAAGATGCAGAAGAAATAATTGTTTTATTACCAGAACACGCAACATGTCATCCTGAAGATATAAACGAAAAAAATCAAGAAATTGAATTTTGTGGTACAAAAGAATTAAAAAACAAAAAATTTAGAACTGTTAATTTATTAACAAAAGAAAAACAAAAAGTCATTAAACCATAATGACTTTTTATTTTTCTTCAGTTTTAATTACTTCTTTATTTTTGTATGTTCCACATTTTGGACAAACACGATGTGGTTTAATCATTTCACCACATTTTGGACATTTAACAGTAGTACTAGCTTCAATAGTATAATGAGTTCTTCTTTTACGTCCACGTGTTTTACTAATTTTT
>CAMLYN010000101.1 GCA_946491675.1 uncultured Mycoplasmatota bacterium
ATTTATTTTAGGCTGTATATTCCAATTTACGACCACTGCGCACGCAGTTTAGTGCAATAGTAATTACCAACGCAATTAATGTTATTCCTTGACTTTTTCTAAAATCCATCATAATTTTCTCTCCTTTTTCTCTTGTTACAAATTAATTATATAACAATTTGTTTTAAAACACAATATAACATTTTGTTCTATTTTATAATTTTTTTAGTTTTTTTATAGTTTGTACAACTTTTATTATTTTTATAAGAAAGGAACTAAAAAATATGAAAACTCGCATTAAAAATCTTAGAGAGGATAATGACCTAACTCAAAAACAATTAAGCAAATTTCTTAATATTTCTCAAGTTGCATATTCTTATTATGAACTTAATAAGAGAAATATTCCTTTAGAATTATTGTGTAAGCTAGCAGATTTTTATAATACTAGTATTGATTATTTATTATTTAGAACTGATGAGATAAAACCTTATCCAAAGGTTTTAATATCTAATTCTAATTCTGATATTAAAGAGACTATTGTTTTATGAATTACATATTGTTATTACTATCCTTAATTTAATTAGGATAGTTTTTTTATTTAGAAACATATTATATTAAAAAACTTCTTTGTTAATAGTTGCACACTAACTTTTTATATGTTCAGAAGGATGAAGAATTTAAAGAAATTACATTTGATAATTTTTAATAGTATGGTATAATTTGTAGGGGATTTATTTATGGAAAATAAAAAGTGGTTGATAATTGTAATTATAATAATAAGTGTATTATTTATTCTTAAAATTGGAAATATAATGCTTATAGACATTTTATTATTTATTTGGATTTTCGGAACATTATTTATGCCTTATATAATAGGAATAGTAATCTCTGTTATTATAATATTTTTTATAAGGAAAAAACTAAATGGAAAAGATAAAAATTCTAAAATTTTTATTTACTCAATTATTATAATAGTATGTATATTAGTATGTAGAAATTTAGGATATCCAGTTATGCTATATTTAAGTGAAAAACCTGATAAAGTTTATACCAAAATGAAAGAACTAAATGATAGCGAAAAACTTATAGGATTATCGAAAGAAGAAGTTATTGAATTACTAGGCGAGCCACAAAAAAACTCTAGAGAAAATCTCTATATATATGATGCAGGAACATTAACTAACTACTTATTTTTAGGGGAAAAAGAATTTTATGACCTTTTTATATGGTTTGATGAAAATGATATAGTAAAATCTACTGAAATTCATCTTCCTTTAGGAGGTTAAAAACAAATTGTAATTATTTTAAATAAAATATTTGAGCAATTACTTGGATATTTAATGAAATAAATTAAAATTCCTTTTATTTTCGTTTGTTTTTTATTGTAAATTATTGTAATATAATAGCAACCTTTCGCTTGAAAAGTCCAGTCTTTTTCTCAAAGGCGGAAAGGGGGTACTACATATGTCTATCGGTGATGCAATTCTTTGTTTAGTTGATAAACTGCTAGATGAAAGAGAAAAAGTCGTTAGACTTGAACTTTCTCAACAGTTTCAACAAATAGAAGATAAGCAATTAGACAACGACTAAATTATGTAGTAATACATATATTGATAGAGTAGATTTCGCGGTCTACTCTATTATTATATAAAAAAAGTATGTGCATTCGCGGATACACATACATTCTACAAATATCTATCGGTATTAGACATTCTTATCATGTACTTAAATAATAACATATTATTAGTGCTTTGTCAAATGAAATTTCAAAAAAAAAAGCCAATCATCAAGAGCTTTTCTCAAAACGAATGACCTTTTGGAGCCACTTCCCAGATTCGAACTGGGGACCCTCGCATTACAAGTGCGATGCTCTGGCCAGCTGAGCTAAAGTGGCAAAATATTGGTGACCCCGACGGGAATCGAACCCATGTCTCCGCCGTGAAAGGGCGATGTCTTAACCTCTTGACCACGGGGCCTTATATACAAAGAACTAAATAAGCTTTCTAGTTTATTTAGTTCTTTTGGTGAGCTATCCGCGACTCGAACGCGGGACAACTTGATTAAAAGTCAAGTGCTCTACCACCTGAGCTAATAGCCCATAACGCATTCCATGACTCAGAATGCTTTTATATATTACAACATTTTTTTGTTTCTGTCAATACTTTTTCAAAATTTTTTTGTTTATTTTGAAAAAATTTTTATCTTTTTGTGAAAATGTTGTGTTATTTTTTGTTTTTTTGCCTTTTTTTGTTCTTATGCGTTTAATTTTTCTATTAAATCTTGTACATCTATTCCATGTACTCCACATGCTTCTTCTATTGTTTCCATTTGTGAAGCTGGACATCCAATACAATGCATTCCTGCATTTATTAATATTTCAACTTTTTCTGGTGCATTTTGTATTAATTCTCCTATTGTTGTGTCTTTATTTATTTCCATCTTTATTCTCCTTGCTTATTGTATTTAGGTTTTTATTAAGGTTTTTACCTATAAACCTTTTATTCAATATTTCTATAAATAATGAATTTATAAAGTCTTTAAAGTTATATTTTATGAACCTTTTAATTTTAAAATTCTATTATATTAACTTTTTATTTGACTTTAATAATATTATTTTACCACAAATTTTTGAAAAAGTATAGACAAATTTGAAAAAATGTTATATTATCTTTTT
Source organism: uncultured Mycoplasmatota bacterium (assembly GCA_946491675.1). Next base: position 2,654 of record CAMLYN010000101.1, read on the forward strand.
ACTTCATCTTCGATTTTCAAGGTGGTGGTATTATTAATCAATTATTAGATTTATTTTTTATTTTATTTATTATTCAATTTTTTATAAGTCTGTATGCTATTTATACTTTTATCGAAATTAAAATTTTTCATCATCAACAAGGTTCAAAATTAAAAATTAAACAAGAATTATAATTATTTTTAGGAGGTGCTTTTTATATTAAAGTTAAAATTTGTTCTTTTTTATTCTCTTTAATTTTTTTGATTATTTTTAGCTTTTTATATTATAACCTGTTTTCTCCAATTTATACCGCTTCTGAGGTTATAATAGATTATGGGTTAAATCCTTTTGATATTTGTTCTGAAAATCCTGATTTATGGTATTTGATTAAAATTACTTTTATTTTTACATTTTTTATCTCAAATTTGATAATTTCTAGTTTTATTTTTCGAAGATTTCTAGAACCGATTTTTAATAATTTTATTTCTCAAAAAAATAATTCCTCTAAAAATTTAAAATATGATAGTGCTTCTTTAAATTTACTAGTTGGTAAAAATAGTGATAATTCTAATATAATTGTTCCTGAAAAGGGATTATATCAAAATTTTATTATAACTGGGACCATAGGCTCTGGTAAGACATCTTCTGCAATGTATCCTTTTACTGAACAAATTATGAAATATAATTCACTTCATAGGGATGATAAAATTGGGATGCTAATTTTAGATGTTAAAGGTAATTATTATAAGCAGGCTGCTTATTATGCTGATTCTTATAATTTAAAAGATGATTTAATTGTTATTGATTTATCTCATTCTGTTTTTTATAATCCTTTGCATAAACCTAATTTGAAACCTTTAGTGCTTGCAAATAGATTAAAGACAATTCTTACTCTTTTTTCTGAGAATAATTCTGAGTCTTATTGGCTGGATAAGGCTGAACAGATACTTGCTGAATGTATTAAAATTTGTAGATTGTATAATAACAACTATGTTACTTTTACTGAAATTCATAAACTTATTACTTTGCCTAATTATTTTAATGAAAAGATTGTTGTTTTAAAAGATTTGTTTACTTCTTCAAAATTTAATTATGAACAAATATATGAATTAAATGCTAGTTTAGATTTTTTTCAAAAGGAATTTCAAATGTTGGATTCTAGGACTAAAAATATTTTAATTTCTGAAATAACTCGTATTACAAATACTTTTGTTTCTGATTATGATGTTTCTTATCATTTTTGTCCTCCAAAGGAAAAACTTACTTTTTATGGTTTTGATGATGTTATTAAAAATGGAAGGATTGTTGTTCTTAATATAAATATTGCTGAGTATAGTATTCTTTCAAAGATTATTGCTGCTTATTTGAAGTTGGATTTTCAATCTGAAGTTTTGAGTTCTTTGTCAAATGGATATGTTAAAAAATCTGCTTTTATTTGTGATGAGTATGATAAATATTGTACAAAAAATGATGCTGATTTTTTCTCTGTGAGTAGGGAGGCTAAATGTATAAATATTGTTAGTACTCAAAGTTATTCTTCTTTAAAAAATACTTTGAGGGATGAGGCTACTGTTAAAGTTATTTTACAGAATTTGATTAATAAAATTTGGTTTAGAACTGATGATGTTTATACTATTGAAGAGGCTCAAAAACAATTGGGTAAAGAGGATAAGGAGAAGATTTCTAAAAGTCTTTCTGAGAGTGCTAAAGAAACTAAATATAGTTATTTATTAAATACTTTTAATTCTGAGAATTCTAATATTACTGAGAGCTATAATACTTATATTCAAAATGAATATATTTTTGATACTCATTTTTTTACTCAGGAATTAGAAACTTTTTCTGCACTGTGTTTTTTATCTGATGGTAATAAAATTATTGCTCCTGAGAAATTATTTCTTTTGCCTTATTTTAAATAATAATTAATTTTATATATTATTTTTTAATATTTATTTTTATTATTTAT
>CAMLYN010000102.1 GCA_946491675.1 uncultured Mycoplasmatota bacterium
TGTTTGCAATACTCCATAAACTATCGCCCGATTTTACAATATAAACATTATTTGAGCTAGGGACATTTAAAACTTGACCTATTTGTAAAACATCACTGCTTAAATTGTTTAAATTCTTAAGTTCCGCCACACTTATTCCATACCTATTTGCGATATTCCACAAACTGTCACCCGATTTAACTGTATAAGTATTCCCCGCACTTACACTACTACTAGGTACATTCAAAACTTGACCTATTTGTAAAACATCGCTACTTAAATTGTTTAAACTCTTTAAATTACTAACCGTCGTATTGTATTTATTTGCAATACTCCACAAACTATCACCTGATTTTACTGTATAAGTATTCCCCGCACTTACACTATTACTAGGAATATTCAAAATCTGACCGATTTGTAAAGCATCACTACTTAAATTGTTTAAACTCTTGAGTTTACTAACTGTCGTATTGTATTTATTCGCAATACTCCATAGACTATCGCCTGATTTTACTGTATAAGTATTTCCACTATCCTCATCACTTGAACTACTAGGTAAAACTAAAATTTGACCAACCTGTAAAATATTACTACTTAAATTATTCAAACTCTTAAGTTCATTAACCGTTGTATTGTATTTATTTGCAATACTCCATAAACTATCACCAGACTTAACAGTATAATAATTTCCACCTTGACCACTTGGAATAGTTTGTCCATTTGCCGTTGCGATAACTGCATCGACTACCGCATCGACATATTCCTTATAATTAGCTTGAATCCTTGCCAAATCTTCAGGATTATCGATAAAACCATACTCGACAATTACCGGCTGAGTTTGACTACCAGTATTTCGATGAATAAAATAATAATCCTTCGAAGTATCACTAGGATATCTTCTTTGATAAACCTTTCTCATCGTCTGACCCGCATTACCTAAAGCTGTCAAAATATTACTAGCCAGCGTATCATCGTTTCTTAAAGCATAAATAACCTCAGCTCCTTCAGCTCCTTGAATTCCTGAACCAGCTGCATTAATATGATTAGATATAATTACCACATTCGGATTATCACCATAAGCAGCTAGAATTCTTTGAACTCTCTCTGTCGGTGATATTGTTTCATCAGTATTTCTAATTAAAGTTACTGGAACTCCTCTCTTTTGAAACTCTTCATACATATATTGCGAAATCATTAAAGTTAAATCTTTTTCTCTAACCCCACTACTACTTACCGCACCACTGTCACTGCCTCCATGTCCAGCATCAATGACCACCTGTAAATTATTCATAACCTCACCCCTACATTAAAATATGAAATACTAATAATTTAGTTACAAAAAAAATAAAAAGATGCCTAGGCACCTAACAAAATAAATATTAAAAATATTATTTTTTAATCACTATCCAATAACCAATCTATTATATTCATAACTTTTATTCCATTATAATCTTTATTAATTGTTTTATCCATTGTTAATATTATTTTCTCATAATTGTCACTGATACTTTCTAAGCTTCTAATCTCTCTTTCTTTTACTTCCTCATTTGCTAAAGTTTGTGCAACTTGATAATATTTTATATCATTAGGATTTTCAGCAACAAAATCAACTTCAAAATCTCCTGATTTTCCAATATTAACACTATATCCTCTTCTAAGTAATTCTAAATAAACAACATTTTCAAGTAAATGACCTTCGTTTATATTTCTAAAACCTAATATAATGTTTCTTATACCAGTATCAGATATATAATATTTTCCTAACGTTTTAAGCAAAGACTTATTTCTTACATCAGTTCGATTTGCCTTATACACAATAAATGATTTTTCAAGCATACTCAAATAATTATCAATTGTTTGATGGTTAGATTTTTCTGTAATTTTATTACTATTTAAAAAATCACTAATTTTTTTTGCTGATACAGAACTACCAATATTTGTTGCTAAATACTTTATAATATTTTCTAGAAGAGCCACATCTTTTATATTATTTCTATCCACTATATCTTTTTTTACAATTGTATTATAAATACCATTTAAATAAGATAAAACTAATTCATCATTATCTTTTATTAAAGTAATTGCAGGAAGTCCTCCATATTTTAAATACTCATTAAACTTATCATCTAAATTAGTATTATCATAATTATTAAATTTTAAAAATTCTTTAAAAGAAAGCGGATACATTTTAATTTCAATATATCTTCCTGATAATAAAGTAGATAATTCAGATGATAAAAGATAAGCGTTTGAACCCGTAATATAAATATCAATATCAAAATCTACTTTAAAAGAATTAATCGCCTTTTCCCAAGATTTCACGTTTTGTATTTCATCTAATAACAAATACACTCTTCCTTTTTTTATTTTTTCTTTTATGTATTTATATAAATCCTTATAATCTTTTATATCATCAAACTCAGCAGACTCAAAATTAATATATATAATATTATCCTCCTTAATACCATTATTAATTAAATAATCTTTAAACATTAATAAAAGAGTTGATTTACCACTTCTTCTAACACCCGTTATAACTTTAATAAATTCAGTGTCCTTAGCATCAATCATTTTTTTTAAATAATTTTCTCTTATTATCATTTGCATCACCACTTAAATATTATCATAAATAAAGTGATTTGTAAAATTTTGCAAACGTACTTGCAAAAATTCAAAAAATTAAAAGTTTTGCAAATGAACTTGCAAAACTTTCACAATTCTACATTTTTTGCAAAAACATTGTTATTTCAAATTTTGTTAATTTATTTTTTAGCTATCCTTACTTTATTTTACTTTAAGCTTTAACCGGTACAATAATTTCACCAATTATTTTAATAGCATTTATTGTATCAACAAACTCTATTTTTTTTACATATTCGTAGTTATTTTGATAGCTATTCCATAATGATTTTAATCTTGAATCATCACTAATTAATTCTATATATTTGCTAGCATTATCAATATAGTCTAACGTTTCACGTCTCTTAGAAGTATTAATAATTGCTTTTCTTAAAGTGTCTTTATTAATGTCACTCCATTTTAAATTAACAAACATATATAAATCATAGTAATCTTTCATTCTAGTATTATCAATATTTCTACTAATTATCGATTCAAACTTCTCAGCAACAATAGTTTCATAATTATAAGTCATAATATCAATTGTTTCATTATCAAATAAAGTATTATATTTAAATTCTACTTCTTTATAAGTGATAACATCTCCAGTAGTTATGTCAATCATTAAATTAGTTTTTAAGCCGTCAAATTCTGCTTTTAAATTAACTTCAAATCCGGAATATAATTCTTCTTCTCTGATATCTTTAATATTTTCTACTTCAAGTTTTACGTAATCTTCTGCATCGATACTTATAATTTCATTAATAACTTTAGTAATAGTTTCCCTGTCTAGTGGCAATCCTTTTATAGTAGTATCCAAATCCATAGTACTTCTTAAATTGACACCAAAGATAGATGATAATAAAAGACCACCTTTAATAATAAATTTATCTTTATAAATAGACATTGATACTCTTTTTAATAAAGCCTCAAACATAAAGTCTTGGATTAAATATTTATTAGGTATGTTAGTTTTCTTAGATAAGTTATATGCTTTTGCTTTTAGATTATCTCTATTTTTGATCATCCAAGCACCTCAAAAATATCTCTTACTTTATTATAAATATTCATCTTTTTAGCATATTCATACAGTTTTAAAGTGTTCTTCTTTTTACTATAAAAATATTCTCTAATAGCCTTATTAAAAATTTCAGCATCTACTTTCTTTTTATTTTTAATAATATCACAAATGGTTTTATCTAAATCGTAAACTCTGATAATATTACCAGAATCAAGTTTATAGTCAATTACTCCTAACTCTAATAATTCTCTTTTTGTATAAAATAAAGTGACATTATCTTCTTTTTGAAGGGATCCTTTGTAACCACTTTTAACTGTAATATCATATTTAATAGGAATTCGATTAGACAAGCCGTGTAAATAAAGTGCTGTTGCGTTAGAATAAATTGCATACTTACTTTTACTTTGTAGAACCATAAATTCATCTACCACAACATTCTTTTTAATATATACTCCACGGCTTACTCTCTCTATTTTATTTTCTTTAATAAGTTTAGTAAGATAAGTCCTAGGAATATTATTTTCAGTAACATCTTTGGTAGTCAAATAACCATTTTTAAATAATTTTAAAATTTTACTTTCATACCCCATATTCATTTTCCTTTCGCACTTAAATTATAGCGTATTTAAGTGTGCTTGAAAATATATATTCATTCAAATCGATTAAATCTTTCTTCTCGCTCATTTTTTATTTATACAACAAACATCTATCGTTTTCAAAATAATATAATGTCCTTTCTTACCTATTCGTAAAATTGTTTTTTTATTTATGTTTCTTTAAAGCAATAGTAATAATCAATTATAAAAAAAGCAATACCTAAAAGCATCACTTCTTTACTCTCTCTTCAATAAGTTCTTCGTCCAAACTAGAGTTAACTGTATGTGGAATTTT
>CAMLYN010000103.1 GCA_946491675.1 uncultured Mycoplasmatota bacterium
CATTCAAACCTTTTTCTTTAATGATTTTAGGTAATAAATGTTTAGTAGCAATATCCAACTTTTCAAATTCCGTATATCCTGAAATATTAATTATTTCTAAACGATCTCTTAAAGCCTCAGGTATATTTTCAATATAATTAGCGGTTAAAATAAATAATACATGAGATAAATCAAAATCTTCCTCAATATAATTATCACTAAAATATTTATTCTGTTCAGGATCTAATACTCCAAGTAAACTACTAACAGGATCATTATGATATTCATTACTCATTTTATCAATTTCATCAATTAAAAATAAGGGATTACTACTTTTAGCTTTTTTTAAAGAACTAATAATGCGTCCTGGACTAGCACCAACGTAAGTTTTACGATGTCCTAAAATTTCTGATTCATCTTTTATTCCATTAACAGATATTTTAACAAAATTTCGTTGCATCGCTTCAGCAATACTAAAAGCCAAACTAGTTTTTCCAACACCTGGAGGACCTACTAAACAAATAATTGGACTATTATTATTTTTACTCATTTGTTTAACAGCCAAATATTCAATAATTCTTTGTTTAACTTCTTCTAAACCATAATGTGATTTATCTAAAAAATTTCTCACACTTTTTAAATCGTTATTATCTTCTGTATAAATATTCCAAGGTAAATCTAATAACCATTCAATATAATCTCTAATCACATTGACTTCTGGTGACATACTAGATCCAGTTTCATAACGATTCAATTCAAAATTTAATCTTTCTTTTACTTTCTTAGGACAATCTATCTTTTCTATTCTTCTCTTTAATTTTTCAACATCACTATCTTTATTAGATGACTCACCTAGTTCTTCTTTTAGTAATTTTATTTTTTCTTTCAAAAGATATTCTCTTTGACTATCGTCCATTTCTTTACGAATTTTCATATCGATTTTTCTTTCGATTTGAAACATTTCTTTTTCTTGATAAATATCTTTTAATAACATCTCGCCACGAATTAATGGACTAATTTCATTCAAATATTCTAATATTCTTTCTTTATTATTTATTAATGTGGGAACAACAATATCTGTAAATTTATCTAAACTTTTTTCTTTTTCAATTAAAGAAACCATACTATTGCTTATATATGGTATATTCTTAACATAATTTTTAATTTCTTTAACTAATTTATTAACAATTATTTCCTCTTTGTCAACTTTTTCAACTTCAATTTCACTAACAATGGATTCTAGGGGTTCTTTTGCTTTATTTAGATTTAAAAATTCAACAATATTAACTCTTCTTAATCCTTTAATATCTACTCTAGTATTACCATTAGGTAAAACCAAATTATTTTCTATTTTTGATAAAATACCGATTTTAGGTAAATTATGACTATTATATTCACTAACTACTAAAATATAATTATCATGAAATAATAATGACATATCAATTACATTATTATCAGTATTTTTAGAATCAAATTCTAATTTTAAAGTGTTTTGTGGTAATAAAACAATACCTTTTAAAAGGATAACTGGTAAATTATATTTTTTCAAATTAATCACTTCCTTTTAAACTGATTACTATTATAGCATAAAAAAAGAATTATTCATCTACTATTTATTGGTATTTTTTTAAAATTAAAAAAAGGATTTAAGACTCTACTTTTCATCCAATAATTCTTCTAAACTAACTATTTCTAAATCTTTAGAATTAATATATTCAATAATTAATGGTAACTGTTTAATCGTTGTAACATTTGCTTTTAACGTAATAATACTACCATTAGTCAAATCTTTTTTTATCTCAATAAGTGGATTATTAGAAGTTATAATACTAGGTTTTATTGTATAACTTTTATTATTATTACAAATACTTAATAATTCTTGATTTTCTTCTTCTGTATAACAATAAGTATTATTTTGTTTACCTATTCTAGTTACAATCGTATTCATCCAACTAATACCACTAACATCATATTTATAATTATATCCAAGATTACCAATCAAATATCCATCATTAATTAAATCAATTATTTTTTCATTATTATTTTCAAACCAAGTACCATCAGTATAAAAAATACTACTCACATCGTATTTATTTAAAATATTGACAATTTCATCAATAGTATCATTTTCTTCAACTAAAAACAATAAGCTGACTTCTTTTTTTAATTGATTGCCACTTACTATATATTTATCGTACACTTTATTAACACTAATCTTTGGCTTAATTTCTTTATATACCAATAAATTACTATTAAAACTATTTACTTTTTTCATTTTCTTATAACTTTGTTTTATATCGATTTCCATGCCATTAATACCAGGAATTATATTATTATCACTTATAATTGCATTAATTGGTTCAATTTCATATTGATTAGCTACTTCTTCAATTTGCCTTAAAATCTCATCATTTTCTTTAATAACTGTAGATATTTTTTCTGTATAGAAAAAGCTAAAACAAATCAAACTAACTAAACCAATCAATTCAAAAGCTTTTTTCACACTATCACCTAATAAACTATATGAAATTATTCTAACTTTTTCACAAATTTAGGTATATTTCATAGACTAAATTGAAAGGAGTTTTTTATGTATCCAAATTATCAAAATATTCCAAATAATTACCCAAATAATTACAAAAATAATCCTAATATGCCATATCCAAATGATGAAAGATTAATTGGAGGATTTGCTTTCCCATTTTTATTAGGAGGAGTAACTGGAGCGGCACTAGCCCCTAATTTTTGGCGACCACCATACAATAGGCCACCATATCCATATCCACCTTATCCACCATACTATGGGCCATATTATCGTTAAAAAAGCTAGAATTATCTAGCTTTTTTTCATTAAATAGCGATTAATAGTAGTTTCAATAATCGAAAAACCTAATCTTTTATATAAATTAATAGCTTTTGTATTATTATGATAAACCCATAAATAAACAACATTATTAAGACAAATATCATTAATAATATTAGTACCAATTTTCTGATTACGATATTTTTCTATTATATAAAGTTCATCAAGCAAAACACCTTCTAAATACGGATAATAAAGCAAACTTCCAACAATTTCATCAGCAACTACAATTAAATTATATTTTGACAAATATTGTGGAATTGTTTTATGAACGTATTTTTTTATATTCTCTAATTCGTTATTAGGAAGATTATAAAAAGTATTAATTTTAAATTCTTCTAATAAAGGAATATTTTCTTTATTAGCTTTAATTAGTTTATACATAAAATTCACCTATTAAAAATTGAAGTTAAAATTACTCCAATTTATTTTGCTTCTTCTTGAGCTCTTGTTTCTCTAATAACAATAACTTTAATTGTCCCTGGATACTGTAAAGTTTCCTCAATTTTATTTTTAATATCACGGGCTACTTTGTAACTAGCAGCATCATCAATTTTATCTGGTTTAACAATAACTCTTAATTCACGGCCAGCTTGCATTGCATAAGATTTTTCAACTCCAGGAATTTCATTACCAATTTTTTCTAATTCTTGTAATCTTTGAACATAATTTTCTAAAGAATCATTTCTTGCTCCAGGACGTGACGCTGATAAAGCATCTGCAATAGCTACCAAAACAGAAATAACACTAGTAGCATCAGTATCACCATGATGTGATTCAATAGCATTAATAACTACTTCATTTTCTTTATATTTTTTAGCTAAACTGGCACCCAACTCAACATGTGATCCTTCAATCTCATGATCAATAGCTTTTCCAATATCATGGAATAAACCTGCTCTTTTAGCTAAAGCAACATTCTCACCTAATTCACCAGCCATAATACCAGCTAAATGAGCTACTTCAATCGAATGTCTTAATGCATTTTGACCAAAACTAGTTCTAAAATATAACTTACCTAATAACTCTTGTAATTCAGGATCTACTTTAGTAATACCTAATTCAAACAAAGCTTCTTCACCATATTCTAATAATTTAGCTTTCATTTCTTTAACAGTTTTATCATATATTTCTTCAATTCTTCCAGGATGAATTCTTCCATCTTTAATCAAAGCCTCAATTGCAACACGAGCAATCTCTCTACGATATGGATCAAAACTTGATAAAACAATTGCTTCAGGAGTATCATCGATGATCAAATCAACACCAGTGACAGCTTCAATCGAACGAATATTTCTACCTTCACGGCCAATTAATCTTCCTTTCATATCATCATTAGGTAAATTAACAACTGTTACAGTTTGATCTCCAGCTACATCGCCAGCATATTTTTGCATCGAACTAATAAGTAAACTTTTAGCTTTTTTATCAACTTCTAATTTTGCTTCTACTTCCCTATCTTTAATATAAGCAGCTATTTCTAAATTCATCATCTCTTCGACTTTTTTCATAACTAAGTCTCTTGCTTCATTTTTAGAATAACCAGCTATTTTTTCCAGTAATTCAACTTGTTCTTTTTTTATTTCCTCCACTTTATCTTGCTCTTTTTGAATTTCTCTTTGCTTATTTACTAAATTATTTTCTCTTTCTTCTAAC
>CAMLYN010000104.1 GCA_946491675.1 uncultured Mycoplasmatota bacterium
TTTTTACAAACAAGGAAGAATAGAAACTCCTAATGAATTAAAACTACAATTTCCTAAAGCTAAAGAATTATTAAATGCAATGGGAATTAAGTATTTTGAAATAGATAATTATGAAGCAGATGATATTATAGGGACATTTGCTGAGTATTGTAATGAAGACCCTAATTTTATTGGTACAATTATTAGTAGTGATAAAGACTTACTACAATTAATTAGTAATGACATCGATATAAAATTATTGAAACAAAAAGATTATATTCGTTATAATGAAGAAACATTTACTGAGGAGTATGGTATAAAACCAATTAATATCATCGATTTAAAAGCATTAATGGGTGATAGCTCAGATAATATTCCAGGGGTTAAAGGTATTGGTGAAAAAACAGCTTTAAAACTATTACAGGAATATAAAACTTTGGATGGAATATATGAGAATATCGACAAAATAACAGGAAAAACTAAAGAAAAATTATTGACAGATAAAGAAAATGCGTATATGAGTTATGAGATAGCTACTATTTATAAGAAAGTACCACTAGATTTTAAAATCGAAGATTTAAAATATTTAGGTAAAACAGATAAATTAAATGATATTTATGAAGAATTAGAATTTTTCTCATTTTTAAAAAAAGAAACTAAAAAAGAAGAAAAATTGGATGTCACAATAATTGAAGATATAAATAAAATAAAAATAGATAAAGAATGTGCTTTATATTTAGAAATATTAGGTACGAATTATCACACTTCTCAAATTATTGGACTTGGTTTATATAATAAAAACATTGCTTATTATATTCCATTTGAAAAATTAACTAATTTAGATTTTTTAAAAGACATCAATATTACTACTTATGATTTAAAAAAGGCTTATGTTGCTTTAAAATGGCATAATTTAAATTTAGATAGTGTAAATAATGATTTAATGATTGCTGCTTCGCTATTAGAATATAATACTAAAGAAGATATTGCTTATCTAGCAAATCAGTTTAATTATAATATTCCTTTTTATGAAAATTCATTTGGTAAATCTAATAAAACGATTCCTTTAGATATAGCTAATATTGTTGTTAGTAAAGCTAGATTTATTTACGAAAAAAAAGAAGACATTTTAAATAAAATAAAAGAAGAAGATTTATTAGAACTATATCATGACATCGAAATGCCTTTAGCCTATGTTTTAGGTGATATGGAGTATGATGGAGTATATGTCGATAAAAATATCCTAAGTGAAATGGGTGAAGATATAAAAATAAAATTAGAATTAATAAGTAAAGATATTTATAATCAAGCTGGTTGTGAATTTAATATATCATCACCTAGTCAATTAGGCGAAGTATTATTTGAAAAATTAAATTTACCACATGGTAAAAAAGGTAAAACAGGTTATTCAACAGCTATTGATGTTTTAAATAAGTTAAAAGGTAAACATCCAATTATTGATTTAATTATTGAATATCGGATGTTAACTAAATTATATACAACTTATATTGAGGGATTAATCAATGCTGTTATGGAAGATGGTAAAATTCATACTATTTATACCCAAACTTTAACAAGAACAGGTAGACTTTCAAGTATTGAACCTAATTTACAAAATATTCCTATTAGAACTGAATATGGTAGATTAATTAGAAAAGCTTTTATTCCATCTAAAGATTCAGTTATTATAAGTGGCGATTATTCTCAAATTGAACTTCGCATTTTAGCTCATATAGCAAACGTTCAAACTTTAATTGATGCTTTTAAAAATAATTTAGATATCCACAGTAAAACAGCTAGTGATATTTTCAAAGTTGATCAAGATTTAGTTACTAAAGAGATGCGAAGAATTGCTAAAGCTGTTAATTTTGGAATAATTTATGGTATAAGTAGTTTTGGCTTATCAGAAAATTTAAATATTTCTAATAAAGAAGCTAAAGAATTTATTGATACTTATTTAGAAACATATCCAGGAATTAAAGAATATATGGATAAGACGATTAAACAAGCATATGAATGTGGTTATGCCAAAACTTTATTTAATCGTAAAAGAAATATTGATGAATTAAAAAATACCAATTATATGATTAGGCAATCAGGTGAAAGAATGGCACTAAATACACCAATTCAAGGAACAAGTGCTGATATAATAAAAAAAGCGATGGTTGAAATTCATAAAGAATTAAAAGAAAAAAAATTGAAATCAAAGTTAATTATTCAAGTCCATGATGAATTAGTATTTGATTGTTTAAAAGAAGAACAAGAAATAATAACTAAAATTATGAAAGATGTAATGGAAAATATATGTAAATTAAATGTCCCTTTAAAAATTGATATCGAATATGGTAATAATTGGTATGAGGCAAAATAAGGTGATTAAAAATGAATAAAATAACAAAAGTATTATTGGTTAGTTCAATAACCAATATCTTTTTATCTATTATTAAATTAATTTTTGGTTTTATTGGAAAAAGTAGTGTTTTAATTGCTGATGGTATTCATTCTTTTAGTGACTTATCAACAGATATAATCGCAATTTTAGGCAATAAATTAGCGTTAAAACCTGCTGATAAAAAACATCCTTTTGGTCATGGTAAAACTGAATATATAACTAGCATGATTATTGGTATTATTATAATTATTTTAGGACTAGGACTCATTAATGAAGTCTTTAATAAAGAAATAACTATTCCTAGTATATTAATAATTATTGTTAGTATATTTACGATAATTTCTAAATATATTGTATCATGTTATATTTATCAAAAAGGAATAAATTATAATAATAATATTTTAATTGCGTCTGGTAAAGAAAGTAAAACTGATGTTTATAGTTCAATCTTTGTTCTTATTTCAATAGTTTTGATGCAATTTTCTAATACAATTCCAATTTTTAAATATGCTGATTTAGTCGGAACAATAGTAATTGCAATTTTAATTATTCATACTGGTTATCGAGTTTTGATAGATAATATTAGTATTTTATTAGAAGAACAAGTTATTGATAAAGATTATATAAAAGAAATAAAAAAAATAATTTTATCTTTTGATGAAATTATTGATATTGGAGAACTTCATATTTTAAGATATGGACCATATTATAAATTATTAGCTAATATTATAATGGAAGATAAAATATTATTAAGTGAAGCTCATGAAATAATTGATAAATTAGAAGCTACTTTGAAACAAAAAGATGAAAAAATAAAATATGTCTATATTCATATGGAACCTTTAAATTGACATTTTATATTTTTTATGTTAGGATATTTTCTCAAAAAGGGGGAAAGTTATGCCAACTAAATATCAATTTGAGCAAATTATTATGAAATTAGAGCAAATTATTGCATTTTTTAAAGAATCACAATATCGTTTTAACGAGTATAAATTGTATTTATCTAATGGTAAAGCTATTGAATTTACTTTTAAACCACAAAATATTCCTCATTTGTTAGGTATTAATATAGGAAATTTAAAAACAAGTAAAATTTTATCAAGTAATAAACCATTTGAAATGTTAGAAGAAATAATTGATAGATATACAGCTATTTATCAGAAAATGTTAAGAGGTGAAATAAATTATACTGACATATTCTCACCATATATCAAAGAAAAATTAAGTTTTTTTGAATCTATTTTTAAATTTAATGCATACAATATTCTTGGTGTTTGTTAATATGTACCATCTCGAGCTTATGTAAGCGGTGAACGTAATAATTATGGTTGTGACTATTATGTTATTTTTGATGACGGTGAAAATTATCCTTATTTTTTAGGACTAAAAGAAATTAAAGATGGTTATTATTATGCTCCATCTTCAATTATTAGTAGTTTTGATGCTGAAAACTCTTATACTCATTTTTCTAGTATAACTTTTAATCAACAAGTGATGTTAGTAAATAATGTTTTACGTGTTAATACAAATGATAAACAATATATTACAAATGCTGAAAAATTATCTAGGGTACAACGATTGAGTAATTTAGCGCAAGATTATAATTTTCATTTGATTGTTGATCATGATTATATATATAATTTAAAGAAAATGATGGCATCTTTTGAAAATGAAACTAAAACTTCTCAATTTTTATCTGATTTGATTTTAGCAATTATTCAAAGAAAAAAGGTCGAAGTGGGCAAAGATTTAAATATGCAATGTAGGCAGTTAGCTGAAATTTATAATTTACAAGCTTTAACACGTTCTGGTGATGTATCGACTATTTTATCAGAACTTGAAGTTTTAAAAGAGGAGTTATTACAAGCTAGAAAAACTATTAAAGCTAATGAAGAAACAATTGCTTCACATCAAAGTATAATTACTCATCAAGCTGAAATGATAAAGTTACAAGAACAAGATTTAGATAGTAAAGATAAAGAAATCGATTCTTTATCCCAATTTAAAGAAGAAGCATTTCAATTAGTTAAAAAATATAGTAATTGACAATTAGTTAATTAAATGATAAAATTAAACACATAAAGCGAAAAAGAA
>CAMLYN010000105.1 GCA_946491675.1 uncultured Mycoplasmatota bacterium
TTTAATAAATTCTTCTTGTAAATCATTAGTATCTTGATATTCATCAATCATAATCTCTTTAAAACTGTTTTTTAATTCTAAAGCAATATTAGGATTTTCCTTAACTATTTTAATCGCAAGTAATGCAATATCATTAAACTCATACATATCGTTTTGAAATTTATAAGAATTAATTTTTTTAGTTAAATTTAAAATAATATCAATTATCACTTCAACATAATCTTTTGTTTTTAAAATGGTATCCTTTATATTATCAATATTTTCATAATTACATAAATCATTAATATTTTTGATTTTTTTATTAAGTTTATCTTTAATTTTTTTAGCTTCTTCTAATGAACCACGAGGTAAAGGTGGTAGTTTTAAATTAGAATTAATTTTAATTTCATCATAAGTATCACTACTTAAAAGTGGATTTATTGATTCGTATAATTTGTTTAAATATTCACTATCTGTATAATCACTTAATTCTGTTATAATATCTTCAAGTGCTAAAATTTGTTTCCTAATATAAATTAAATAAGAATTGATATCTTTATCAATATCACTAAATTGATAATTTTCCAAATAAGCTATTTTATCAGTTAACATATCTAATTTATCACTTATATTTAAAATTTGTTTTCTAATTTCTTGATCATCTTTAATACAAAAGTCATTAATTAACTTTTGAAAGTTAGAATCATTTTGATATTTATTTTCAAATATTTCATCTAAAAATTCTTCTTTTTTAATTTTAATAACTGATTCCTCAACAATATTTACATCTTTGGAAACATTAATTAAATAGTGATATTTTTTGACAATTGATAAAGCAAAACTATCAAATGTGGTAATATAAGCTGCATCAATCATATCTAATTCATTATTTAAATTTTCTTTTTTTATTTTCTTTCTTATTCGCTCTTTCATTTCACTAGCTGCCGCTTTAGTAAAAGTCAAAATAAGTAACTCATTAATATGAATGCCATTTTTCAATTTATTAATTACTCTTTCACTTAAAACTGCTGTTTTACCACTACCAGCTCCCGCACTGACAATAATATTAGTTCCACTTTTATATATCGCATCAGTTTGTTCTTTAGTCCATATAGGCATCATCGATCACCTCCAATATCGACAATATCTTTTTCTTGATAGTAGCAAATATCATTAAATGGACAGTATAAACAACCAATATTCTCGCCATCTAATCTTTTTGGATTAATATCAAATAAACCATTTAAAATATTATCGCGGGCAAAATTTATTTTCTCATCAACAGTTTCGATTAATTCATTGATTTTTTCTTCATTAATCATTTTCGCATAATGACTAAAACCATTACTAGTTGTTTTTAAAGATTTAATTACTTGACTATTTTCATAAGTTTTGTCAAATTTTTCTAAGATAGATAAATTATCGTTAGTATAACCTTGTAATTTTAAATTGTTTTCTTTTAATTCTATGTATGAATGATTATTATCTTTATTTATTTCATTATTTAATATTTTTTGTAAATAAAAACCTGCTATTTTAATATTTTTAAATTTTAATTCTTTGGATAAATATAAATAAATTGGCAATTGCATTTCTAACCCATATTTAGTATTATCAATATCTAAAACAGGACTACCCGTTTTATAATCAATAATACATAAAATTGTTTGATCATTATCTTCTTTATATAAAATTTTATCAATAATTCCCATAAAAATAACTTTAATACTAGTACTTTTATCAATAAATATCTTTTGTTCATATAAAGCATTATGCAAATTCAAACTTTGATATTGTTTTTTGATTGTTTCAATAATAAATTTCAATTCTTTTTTTAATTTTTCAATAAAAAATTTTTCTTTATTATTGAATTGATATTTTTGATTATCTAAAAATGTTTGATATTCTATTTCAAAATTAAAATCATCTGTAAAAGCTTTAGATAAAACATAATGAAATAAACTACCTAAAACAGTTTGATATGTTTCTTCAAATTTATTAACTTTTAAAATATTATTTAAATAATATCTAAAACTACATTTATAATAATTATCGATACTAGAATAAGACAATAATAAATTATTATTTAAATATTTCAATAAATCTTTAGCATTAATTTTAGTATATCTATTATCATATTTGCGATAATCTAAGCTATAGTTGTTTAAATAAACTAAAGTTTTATCTTTTATTCCATATTTGATTAATTTATCTAAAGAACCACTTAAAACTATTTTATTATAAAAATCCGAATGATTATAATTAGATTGATAATCTTTAATTATTTTTAAATTTAATTCATCATTTAAATTTGATATTAAATATTTTTCTTTGTTATCTTGCAATTTATAAGTTATATATAGATTTTTAATATTATTAATTTTATTAACTATTTTTATTTTTTCTAGTTTATTTAGCTCATTTGAAGTAAATAATCCTAACATTTCTTTTTCGCTATCATTAAAGAAATCTTCATCTTTATAAATAGTTGGAATACATCCATAGTTAAAACCTAAAATAAAAATATAATCATCATCATTAACTTGACTATCAAATGATATTAACTTGACACTATTTTTTAACTCTTTTCCTTTTACTTTAGTATGTTTTAAATCATAAATTATTAAATCTTTGACCTCATTTATGTCATATTCAATGTATTTATTATAAATATCAATGACTTTGTTTATTATATCTTGATTATTAAATTTATCTTTAATTTCATCAATTACTTTATCACTTAAATTATTAACAAAATACTGGCCAATTGTAGTCTGATATATATTAATTTCATCAGGGATACTAATCGGTATATTATAAAAATAACCTACTCTTTTTAAAATAGAATAATAACTACTAGTAACTCCCATTAGTTTTATTTTATTAATATCAATTCCTTGTTTGATTAACTCTGCTATTTTATCAAAAACAAATTCTACTTCTTCATTTATCGTATTAAATTCATAAACACAATCATGTGTATAACTACTTTCATCTTTAACTGTTGTAATCTTTTTATCTTTTAATAAATTAATATCAAAATCACTTAAATTATAGCCATAAACAACAATATTATCAAAATTAATTTTTTTAGTTTTTACTAAATTTTTAACTTCATTTTTTAATTTTAATAAATTATTTATCTTTTCACTATCATAACTTTTCTTCTTAAGATATAGCATATTGTCTAAATAAGTTATAGCTACTTCATATTTTAAATTATAATGTTTCATTAAATAATATATTGCTTTTTCATCATAATTAAAAAAAGTTTTTCTTAAATTCTCTAATGAACTATATTTAATATCGATTAATGGTTTTTCCTTTGTTACTTCTAAAATAACATCCTCTTTTATATCATTGGGTACTAATAATAATGTATGATCAGTTAAATAATCTAAATATTGCATATATCACCTACTTCTTAAATAATTATATCATTAATAAGAAAAGTTCTCACTAAAAATTAGAGAACTTGATTATTATTTGAAATACTTATCAAAGTTTATATAAATATAAGTCAAATTTTCTATTAGGATTGTCTTTTTTATAATTTTTCTCAATATTATAATACATTAATCATTCCCTCCTTAAATTGTCGTTAATTAAAAAAATATTTTTAATTTACTGCCTAATTTCTATTTCATTTGTTTTTTGTACTTCAATAATATTTTTATCATTTGCTAATATTTCTAATGAGCGAACGTTCCGATACTATATTTACCTTTGCTAAAAGTCAAACCCTTAGCATTTACTCTTATACACCATTGACTAGGTGACATAGTAAAAGACTTTCTTGGTGCTTCATTTTTAATTAGGCTGAATTCCGCCAAATTAAAATTTTCATTGCTTAATTCTTCCCAAAGTCCCAAAAATTCTATTGTATCATAATTACTTAACCATTTTTTTATAACGTCAGAAGGATCATTTGAATTTTTATATCTTGCCAAATCTGTTAACGAAATATAATCTTCATTATCTACCCTCATAATTCTAACTTCATTTTCGTTGACATTCATAATAGTTGTAATTTTATTATTCATAAAACTTTTCCTCCTTTATTTAAACTGATATTAATTTTTAATTATTAATTCTTCATGATTTATATTGAATAAATTCTAGATACATATTTTTTCCATTTTCTTACTACCAATAAATCAATTATAACATACGAATATATGTTTGTGAATAACTTTTTATTATTTTATTTTTTAAATTTTCTATATAAAAAAATGATTGATATTAAAATGATTATGCGTTTTTATGTCCTAAATGCGGATTTAAAAAAGTTTCTGCTAAAGATGTAATGGATAATACAAATTATAAAGATTTTAATTATAATATTATTTTTAAATGTCCAAACTGCAATATATGATCGCTGTATTTTTTTTGTACACTATTTTAATTATTTACTTATTAATAACTTTTTGCTTTATCAATTTTTGCA
>CAMLYN010000106.1 GCA_946491675.1 uncultured Mycoplasmatota bacterium
ATTTCGTTGGCTGGGCTGGCTAGATTCGAACTAGCGCATGCCAGAGTCAAAGTCTTTGAAGTTTGGTGTTTGTTATTACTTTTTGGTTATGTTTAACATTTGATAAACCACCTATTTTTAGGCAAATTTTAAAATTATTTTTAATATTTTTTGATTTAATAATGTTTATTAACTTTTGGATTTTTTTAAGATTTTGTTAGACATTTGTTAGACCTAAAAAATATTTAATTAATAACAGTAGTCTATCTCATGATATTTTTATTATTGTATATTTTTATAAATTTTGCATAAAATAATATCGTATTTGAGATTTTTTCTCATTTTTATTGACTTTTTTAATAAAAATTCATATAATACTATTATAGGAGATGAGAACAATGTTAATAAAATTTAATTTTAAAAACTTCAAATCTTTTAAAAGTGAAAATTGTTTAGATATGGAAGCAGCCTCTATTAAAGAACATGAATATAATACAATTAATATTAAAGATAAAAAATATTTAAAGGTTGCTGCTATTTATGGTGCTAATGCAAGTGGAAAAACTAATGTATTAGAAGCATTTGAATTTATGAAAGAAAAATTAATGATTAGTGATGACACAAATATGAACGATTCTGAAATAGACAACTATTATAACTTTTCTTTTGATGAAAAAACTAGAAATGAACCAATTGCATTAGAAGTTACTTTTTTAGCTGAAAACAGAAAAATATATCAGTATGGATTTGAGCTAAAGAATAAAGTTATTGTTTCTGAATGGTTATATGTTAAAAAAGTAAACAAATCCACCCCTATTTTTGATAGAGATGAAAATAAAGTCAAGTTTAATAAATCTTATAAAGCTAAAATAAACAAATTTGATGTTGACTCTAACTCTTTGTTTTTGAGCCTATATCGAAAAATAGAAAAAGATAATGAAGATTTTAAAAGTGTATATGATTGGTTTTTAAACAGTTATTACTTAGATTTAGGAAATCCTAAATTTGAAAATAGAATTAATCATTTAATATCTTCAAAAATTATTAATGATAAAGAATACAAAAAAAGATTAGTCGAATTTATAAAAGTATTTGATTTAGGCATTGATGATATTGAGGTAAAAACAAGAGATATAAAAGATATTAATAATGGAGTACTTTCAAGAATAGAATTAAAAGCTGTCCATAAAAATGAAAATGGAGAAAAAACACTTTTACCTTTCTCTTTAGAATCAAAAGGAACTTTAAAAATGTTTTATTTGTATAACTTTATAATGGATGCATTAGAAGATGGAAGTAGATTATTTATTGATGAATTAGATGCTAAATTACACCCTCTTTTAACAAGATATATTATTAATTTATTTCATGATAAAGACAAAAACATTGGTAATGGTCAGTTGATTTATACAACACATGATATAACAAATTTAAATAAAGATACTTTTAGAAGAGATGAAATTTGGTTTACTGAAAAAGATAACTATGGTGTTTCTGAATTATTTTCTCTATCTGATTATAAAATTGACAATACTAAAGTTAGAAATGATGCAACTTATAATAAGGATTATATAACTGGAAGATATGGTGCTATTCCAGTATTTGAAGAATTTAATATAGATACCAATGCGAAATCATGATAAAAGCAGAAATAAGGTAGCTACTAAAAAATTAGCACCACCCAACTACCTTATTATCTGTGAAGGTAAAGAAACAGAGCCTAATTATTTTAATGGTTTAAAACAAAAGATAAATGAAAAATTTGGAGATAGAATCAGTATTGTACCTGCTATAAAAATAAAAGGTACTGGCTTAAATACTGAAAGTTTAGTTAAATATGCAAAACAGTACATAAATAAATCTCCAAAAGTTTATGGACAAGTTTGGGTAGTATTTGATAAAGATGATTATAGTGATGAGCAATTTGATAATGCAATAAAATTAAATGAATATAACTCTGCTTGGTCTAATCCCAATTTTGAGATTTGGTTATTATCACATTTTAAAAAGATATCTGCTCCCCTATCAAAAAATAATACTTTAAAAGAACTAAAGAAAGAATTTCAAAATGCTGATTTAGGTAATTATTCTAAAAATGATAAAGAAATTTTCGAGAAAGTAACAAAAGATAATAGATTAGAAAGTGCTATTAAAAACTGTAAAGAAATATATGAAGAATTTAATTGCGTTTCTTCTAATGCAAGTAAAAATCCTTGCACTACGGTTTTTATGTTAGTAGAAGATTTGAGTGAATATTTGAAATAATTTTTTAGGAAAGGATTTATATAATGACTAAAATTGGGAATTTATTATTACGAAAACAAGATAAATTATTATCTGATTTAAAAGAATGTATGGATATAGAACATCCTACTGGTAAAGGAGATTCATCAGAAGAAAGTTGGAAAGAATTTTTAAGAAGTATTTTACCTGAAAAATATAAAATTACAAAAGGATATGTTATTGATAGTAATGGAAACGAAAGTGATCAAATCGATATTATAATATATGATGCATTATATTCACCATTAATAATGACAACTAAAGCACACGAAATGTACATACCTGCTGAAGCAGTCTATGCAGTTGCTGAAGTAAAACAAACAATAAATAGGTCTTATTTAGAATATACTCAAAATAAAATTCAATCTGTAAAAAACTTATATCGTTCTTCTAGAGGTATGATATCTTCTGGTAAAAAAGTACCTCCTAGAAGTCTTACTAAAATAATTGGGTTACTATTAGCAACTAATATGGATATAGATTTTCATACCTTAAATAAACATTTAAAACAATATACTAATATTGATATTTGTTGCTCCATAAATAAAGGTACATGCTATGTTTTAAAAAATGACAGTAATGCAATAATAGATATAAAAAACACTCCTGAAAATGAAGCTATATTAGGTTTATTTTTCTACTTACAAAATGAACTTCACAAGATTGGCACAGTAGCAGCACTTGATATAAGACAATATGCAAATGCATTAGATTCATTCAATTTTAATACTGAGGAGGAATTTTAAATATGAGTAAAGAAAATAATTTTGAAACATTTTTAAATAATATTGAACCATCAAAAACAACAAAGGAATATATTTCTAGTGTACAAAATACATTAAGAAACTATTTAGCGAATCATAAAAAATATAAAGATATTGTAAAAGAAACTTTTTTAACTGGTTCTTATGCAAAACATACATGTGTCAGACCTAGTTTATATGATGGAAAACCAGATGTAGATATTGCAGTCATTACTAAATACAAAAATACAGATAATTCTAAAGATGTTTTAAATGAGTTATTTGATGTTTTAAAAGAAAAGTATGATAAAGTTACCAAACAAAGCAGATCTATAGGAATCGAATTATCAGGAATTGAAATCGATGTAGTCCCAATGATTTATAAAGAAAATTCCAACTTATTACAAATAGGAAATAAAATAGATGGAACTTGGATTGATACAAACCCCAAAGGACATTTAGATTGGTGCACACAAGTCAATAAAGATAACAATAATAAATTTGTTAGAATCGTAAAAATAATGAAATGGTGGAGAAAGAATAATTGTCCTACTACTCTTAAATATCCTAAAGGTATTACTTTAGAAAAAATTATAGCTGACAATTTAGCAGATTGCAACGATAAATATGAACAAATAGTGTATAATACTTTAATAAAGATAAAAAATACATTCAAACCATATATTGACATTAATGTAAAACCTTCTGTTTATGATCCAGGAATACCTACCAATAATTTATCTGATGGTTATAAATTTGATGAATATAAGTCCTTTTATAATAAAATATGTAAACATATCAATTTGTTAGAAAGTACAAATTTTTCAAATGATAGTTGGAGAGAAGTTCTAGGAACAGAATTTCCAAAGGATACTTCATCAACTAGAAATCTTATTGACTCAATATATAATGGTGCATTAAGCATATTCAATGTTTCTCATAAAGAAGCACCTCGTTGGGATTATTCTTATCCTTTAACAAAATTGGATGTAAAGGTAAAATGTTTAGATAAGTATAAAAATATTATTGAATACAATCCAGATGGAAATAGCTACTTACATAAAAATATAGATATAGATTTTGAGGTAATTGGTGGGAATGTATTTTCTGATTCTTCCAAAATTTATTGGCAAGTAGTTAATACAGGTGAAGAAGCCAAAAATGCCAATTGCCTTAGAGGAGGTTTTGAATCTTCTAATCTTTCTCATTTTGGTAGACATGAATCTACCTCTTACACAGGAACGCATTGGGTTCAAGCTTTCCTTGTTAAAGATAATAAATGTATTGGAAAAAGCAAAGAAATTTTAGTAAGAATACTTTAATACATATATTCAGATAGAATTTTATTTTCTATCTGTTATTTTTTTACGAAAGAAGGTGAAATTATGCAAGAAAATAATTTAAAAGGTCTA
>CAMLYN010000107.1 GCA_946491675.1 uncultured Mycoplasmatota bacterium
ACCTTTAATCGGTAAGATATTTACCCCATATGGTTCGGAAAAATACTATGATGAGTATTATAAAATTGATAATACTGATTTATATATTTC
Organism: uncultured Mycoplasmatota bacterium; assembly: GCA_946491675.1. The sequence goes on from CAMLYN010000107.1 coordinate 91, forward strand.
TAGTGGTTTAGGAACATCACAGTTAAAATTTAGATTATTTAACAAACCATCATTTAACTTTTATCGAATAACAAATAAATAGCCTTAATTTAGACTATTTATTTTGTTATATACTAATGAACAAATTAATATTATTATAAATATCCAATAATTCTGTGATATATATCTAAAATTATCATCAGATATATAATAAAGATTTAAATTAATTAAAATGTTTAAATGAATAACAATGGTGAATATCAATACTATTATTGTTAAAGCATCTTTACTTGTTTTATTATTGATAAACTGATATGAACAATCTAATAAAGTAACAAATAAAAATAAAAAATATAAAAATTTAAAGAAAGAATCAAAATAAAAACCTAATTCTTGATAATCATAACTATATACATTTTCATTTGTTAAATAATATACAGAAATCATTTTATTTTGAAAAAATAGATAAACACTTCCCAAAATAATTAAAAATACTACTAAACTCATAATAATGGTGTATAGCTTATTATTTCTTTTATCTTTATATAAAAGAAATAATGGTATCGAAATTAAAAAGATAATAAGATAAATAAATAATGAATCAAAATATCCCTGATTAATTTCTAAATATCCGCCATTAGTTTTAATAGCTAAACATAAAGATACAATAGTAGCTATTACAGCTAAAAATAATTTAAATATTCTCATTAATACCACCAACTTCAATAATATCATCTAATAATAAATCATACATATTATAGTTATTATTAATTTCAATATAAATATTATTAGCTAATGTTTTAGGAACTTCATAATAATATGAAGTAATATTATAAATTAGCGAAGAAATACTTTGTTTAAAAATCATATGCTCATTAAAAGTATCATAACTAATCAATAAATTAGATAACTTATCTGAATCATACTTTACTAATTTAGTATATATGTTAGTACTTTCTTTGATAGTTTCAGTTAACAAACCATTATTTAAATTATTATAAATATTAATCAAATCATTATAAGTGTAATAATCTTTTAATAAATAATTAATATTTTGCAATGTTTTTTTTAGCTTACTTACATAATTAGAAATTAATTTGTAATCATCATCATTATATTTTCCTTGTTGGGATAAAATTAAATCGATATTAGTATTAATATTATCTACTCGATCTAAATTTAAATCTAAAGATTCAATAATTCCTAAAAATTCTTGAGTATAATTATATTTTTGATGAAGGCGTAAATTTATTTTAATAGTATTAAACAATACAAAGCCGATTAAAAAAACTACAATTGTAACTAAAACTGTATTTGAAATTCTTTTGATTTTTTCATAGATATTATTCTTTGTGTATGCTATTGTGTTATTAATATCTTCATCAGTTATATTTTCTTTAGTTCCACATATAAGTTCAGAAATAGACACATCTAAAATTTCCGACAATTTTTTTAATAAAGAAATATCAGGACAACAAATACCTCTTTCCCATTTTGAAACAGCTCGATCAGTTATATTCAATTTTTCAGCTAAATCTTTTTGAGTCATTTTCTTATCTTTTCTAATTTTAGCTATAAGATTGCCAATTGTTTGATTTTCCATAAATATCACCTACAATTAAATTATAATTAAAAAAATATTCTAAAGCAACAAACTATTGGTTGAATATAACAAAATATCAAAATTTATTATTAAACGCTTTGTTCCATTTCTTACGTATACTATTAATTTTAATATTCTTGATTCCAAACTTAAAATATTTATAAAATATTCTAGATTAAATAAGCTATTTATAAGTTAGCATCTACTTCTTTTAAAACAGGATATTTTTTAGAAAGTAATGGTATTAACCTAATTTATTCATATGTAATTTTAATTTTTTACATTCTTTAATTTTATTATCTATCTAAACAACAATATTTTTTTAATGTATCCACTTAACAAGAACAAATTTTTTTGTAACTACTGTCTATAAATTTTATCTATTATATCAAAATTTATCTGATCTTTTTATTGCATGAAAAAATTATTAACTTTTTTCGTTAATAATTTTAAACTAATATTTTTTTTACTTTTTCCTTAGCAAGTTCTTTAATTGGTACACTATAATTTCGACCAATTTCTTTTTCTAAATTTTTAATAAAACGTCTTGAATTAGTCATTCTTTTAACCCAACTATTTATTTTTTTCAATTGTTCTTTATCTAAATTTTCGCTTAATTCCATCGCATAATATAAATATTTAGCTAAAACATAATTAAGCATTGATTTGTTTCTTTCAGTAACATCAGTACTACTTACTTGATATTTATCCATATCGCATAATTTAATAAAATCGGTTGTATAAATATAACTACCAGCATTTATATCAGAAGCTAAAACTTTTTTCTTTGATAATTTAGCAAAATCTTCTTCTAGCTGATTAGCTGCATGAATCAAATCACCACAAGTAAAATCGATAATGCTTCGATGAATTGGTGAATCCTTTTTATCTTCACTAGTTACATCTTCCAAATAATCCATAACATAACCAGAATAAACTCCTTCTTCATCTAATAAAATATCTATTGGTTTAGTAAATCTTTTCAAATCTAATTCATCTTGAAAGTAAACAGCTTTAGCAAAAGTCATTAACCCTTTTTCTTTTCTTAAGCTAATATCATACTTTAGCAACTTTAAAGCCTTATTATTAAGACGAAAAACATAACCATCATGTCCTGCTCCAATTCTTGGTAACGCAAAAATATTCTCAACAATTTCTAAACTACTTCTAAATACATAGGTTCTATTTTGGTAAAATGTTCTAGCCATAATATTCCCCCTTTTTTAAATTGCGAATATTGTAGCACATATTTAAAAATAAAGCAAATTACTATTTTATTATTTTTTTTAATAACAATCCCAAATAAAAAGGAATTGTCATTTGACCAATAATCATAACTAATGTATATAATTTTCCACAGTATTTTTCTAATATTTCAAAAAATCCAAATCCTTCTTTAATAAACATCAGATTACCATTGAAACTAACATTGACAAAGTAAGCTAATATACAAATGATAAATATTAATATTGCATAATATTTTAAATCTTTATAAGTAACATTAACATAATTATATTTATTAATAATAACTCCTAAATAAATCATAACAGCGTGATAAAAAAGACTTTGAAAACTAATATAATGAAATAAAGGATAAATACCTAACGATGTTCCAGGTGAAATTAAAAAAGCAATCCCCGCTACCAATCCACCAGTAGCAAGAAAAACATCACCTATTCTTTTCAATTTTCCTTTACAAAATCCACTAAATATTCCAGCATATAATAATAAACTACAAAAATACAAAGGAACATATGTATTAACGTTGCCAATATTACCAATTAAAAAATTAAAGACAATTTTAATGATTTCCAAAATCCAAACAATAATGGTTAATATTCTTATTATTTTTGTAATATCTTCTTTTTGTTTTATTTTAGTTATTTTAACACTAACTATAATAATAATAATAAAAATAACTAACACTAATAAATGATTTAAATTATATAATCCAGCTGCTGGATAAATATCTGGCTTAGCGAAAAACATAAATTCACTTCCTTTATATAATTATACAACATAAATATATATTTGCAAATCTTATAAAAATATATAAAAGCCTCGTTTATATATTCAAAAACAAGGCTCATATAATTATAAAATATAATTTAAGTATTATTATTTTTTTAATTGTAGTCCATCTTTAAAAGCATTACCTACTTTTTCGGTTACTTTATAATAACCATGAGTATATGGATCAAAAGCAATTGCATTTACTAAAGAAATATCGACATTATCACCATTCATAACACTTTCTAAAGCACTAACATTGATAATTTTACCAATTACACCACAACCATATTGATCATCCTGATATTCAATAAACTCACATTCCATACAAATCGGAAATTCATTGATAATCGGTGCATCAACTATCTCTGATTTTGTAGATGTCAAATTACTATTTTCAAATTTATTTTTAGTATTATTTCCTGACACAATACCAAAATAATCAGCCTCAACTACATGTTTAGCATCAGCAATACTAACAGTAAATGCTTTTCTCATTTTAATATTTTTAACTGTTTTATGAGTTTCTGTTAAATTTAAAACAATATAATTTCTATCTAACATCATTCCCCAAGCTGCATTCATAACATCGACAGAATCATCTTCATTATAAGTAGCTATCATTAATACTGGCATAGGGAAAATAGCTTCTGTAGTTTTAATATTTCTTCGCATTTTATCCTCCTTAATCAATGTTAATTAATTCATATTCTTTATTACCAG